>NZ_JANSJJ010000160.1:0-702 GCF_047502715.1 Synechococcus sp. H55.10 | reverse complement strand
GTCAGGGATCCCTCCTCCAGCGCAATTTCCGTCTGGGTATCCTTGAGGTCGTAGCGCTGTTTGATCTCTCGCTGGGCCTGATCCACAGCGTTCACCAACTCCTGCCGATCGAAATCGCTGACAATATCAAACGAGTAAGTGGAGGCCATAAACCCTATCTTTGCTGCCGTTCCGTATCATACGCTCTCAGATGGCCAAGGATCCCCGCTCTCCGGAGGAGTTACAACAGAAGGAAGAATCCTAACCCAAAAAGTGGGGAGCAGCAGGATGGCTGATGTTGTTTTAATTACAGGCGCTTCCGAGGGTATTGGCAGGGCCACCGCCTTTACTTTTGCCCGCGGTGGCTACCGCCTGGCGCTGGCTGCCCGCACGGCTGAAACCCTGAAGCAAACAGCCATCGAGCTGGAGCAAAGCCTCAATGCAGAAGTGTTGGCTGTCCCCACTGACGTGACGCAACCGGAACAGGTGCAAAACCTGGTGGAGGCCACCCTAGAGCGCTACGGCCGCATCGACTGCCTGATCAACAACGCCGGCATTTGCCTGAGCGGCCCCTTCCTACAGACTACGCTGGAACACTGGCAAGCCCTGATGGCGGTTAATTTTTGGGGTTACCTGTACACCATCCGGGCTGTGCTCCCCCACATGATGAAGCGCAAACAAGGCCAGATCATCAACGTGCGCTCCATCGGCGCCAATATGACA
>NZ_JANSJJ010000159.1:0-705 GCF_047502715.1 Synechococcus sp. H55.10 | reverse complement strand
CTCCCCATCCCAAGGTTGGGTGGCCAAAAGATAGACAATTCCGGTCAGGTGAACCAAGGCCAGAGCTGCCAAGCTGGCAGATCCCAAGTCCTGCAGGCGCACTGGCGCAGAGATGCTGGGCAGCACGTAGGGGTTGCGGCGAGGGGGAAAGGAAGCGGTCGGTAAGTGAGGATCCGTGTGTCGAAAGGCCATTGTCCCGCAGGCCCAGGCCGCGGGCAGGAAGCCCAGCAGGTAGCCGAAGGCGGGCTGGTTCAGGTATTGCCATCCGCCTCCCTGGGCAAACACCTGCAGCCCCGCCAACCCCAATCCCAGATAGACAATCTGGGCGCACACTGCCGCCACCGGCCCTGCCAGACAGGCCGTCAGCAGCATGCCGCCAATTTGCAGGGAAAAGCTATACCCTCCCACCCCTGGCCACTGAGACGGCAAGCTTACCTGGGTTAGGGTGCCCAAAATGGTCAAGATCACCCCAATCGCCGTCCAAAGCCATTCCAGAGGGGTTAGAAGCCGGCCAGGGCGCATAGCCGCTGGAAAATCTTTCCTTATCCTAGGAGAGGATACAGCCCCGATAAGGTAGGTAAGAGAGTGGTTAAGCCAGAGTGGATTGCCTTAGCCCAGGCCCTAGCCGACGCGGCCGGAGCGGTGATTCGCCCTTTGTTTCGCGGGGAGTTGCAGGCCGAGTACAAAGAGGCCAGATCCCCTATC
>NZ_JANSJJ010000158.1:0-37037 GCF_047502715.1 Synechococcus sp. H55.10 | reverse complement strand
ACGGCGACCACCGATATCTTGACTGTGTAGATCGTCGGCAGCGTCAGATGTGTTTAAGAGACAGCCCTCTCCCTGAGGGAGAGGGGAGGATGGCCAGATAGCGCTGTTTGGGTTTCGGTGCGACAAGAGGCTGAGTGCCTTTCTCTCTCTAACTCAGGGTGGCTACGGGCTGGGCCTCTACCAAAAGTTGCTGGGTTTGCAAGTCGAAGATAGTGGCCAGCAGCCGCCGCGAGGCATCGACGGCAAATTCCACCTTGAGGCGATCTTCTCCTGCCCGGCCTGGGGGCTGCAGGCGGGCCAGGCAAGCCGGCTCGGCGCCGGGGGCCAGGGATCGAAAATCGGTTTGTCGAGTGAGTTGGCGGCTGCTCATGCGCCCCAGCTCGTCGTAAACCACCTCGGCTTGGGCCACCTGAGCCACTTCTCCCACATCGAGGCGAATTTCGGTTTGCCCATCGTTGGCCACCTGCAAGATCAAGGGCTCGGAGCGTCGGCAGGGGTAGGGGCTGCCCCGCTCAAACAGAGGGTAGTAGATATAGCTTTTTTGCAAGGGATCCCAGAGGCGGATGGCGTAGCTGTGGTGCAGGCGATCCTCCAGCTTAACTTGGCGGCCCACCTGCAGGGCGCCCAAGGCCACAGCGTCGAAGGGGCGTTCGCAGCGGACTTTCTTTTTGCCAAAGTAGGAGCGGAGCAGCTCTTGGACTGCCGGCAGTTGGGAGCTGCCTCCCACCAGGAGCACCTGCTCAATTTGGCCTTTGCCCACTCCCCTGGCCTGGGCAGTGAGAAGCACATCGTCTAGGCACTGGCGGATTTGATCCAAGAGCTGGTGGGTTTCTAAAATCTCCTCCAGCACCTGCCGATCCAACTGCAGCTCATAGGCAGTTAGGGCTTCGTCGTCAAACCAACTGCCCACCGCCTTGGGCTGGGCAGAAAGGGCGATCTTGAGCTGTTCTGCCTGCTCCAAAAGGGTAATCCAGCTCAGGGCTCCCAGCTGCTGCCGGCTCAGCCCCAGTTGCCCCAGCAGGTATTCGGCAATCCAGATGTCGATGTCCAATCCGCCCACGTAGGCATCTGCCTTGGCGATTACCTCTGCCTTGAGGACGGGGTTGCCCGGCTGAGGGGGAAGGGTGCGCACCAGGCTGAGATCCAAGGTGCCGCCACCGAAATCCACCACCAACACGATGGATCCCGGCTGGCCAACCGCATAGCCCAGGGCAGCGGCAGTGGCCTCGTCCACAATCTGAACGGGATCCCCGGCCACCCTCCGCAGCCAGTTTAAGTAGCGCTCAAAAGAGCCGACGGGAGCTGTAAACACCACCTGTTGCGGCTGCGGGTACTCTTGTTGGATGGCTTCCATCACCGCCTGCAAAAAAGCCTGGGCCACCCTCTCGGCATCGTAGCGCTCCCCATCCAGAACTCGCGGCGGGGGCACAAACTCCGCCACCAGATCCCGCTTGAAGCCCTGAAACAAGCGCTGCGGATCCACTGCTCCCCAGCGCCCGGCGCGCACGGTTTCCCCCACCAAGAGCTGGCCTTTTCCCTTGACGTAGACCAGGCTGGGAATAGCCGCGTAACTGGGGCGGGAGAGGCCGGGAAGGCTGAGCAGGCGGGGCGCTTCTTGTCCAGGATCCCAAACCGCCACCACGGTGTTGCTGGTGCCAAAATCAATAGCCAGCGTCGCTTTGGGGACGGGTGCCATCAGCTCAATCCTCCGGGCAGGGAGCGACTAACTTTGGCCGGGCAGAGAATGCGATCGCCGCAGCGGTAGCCGACAAAGCGGATATAGACGGGATCCCCGGGCCGAATGTCCGGCTGATCCGGCTGGTGCAGTTGCGGGTCGAAGGGGACGGATTCAAGAGGGCTGCCGATGGCTTCATACCCCCACTGCTGCAGCAGGGCGTCCAGCGACCGGAACAGAGCCGTCACGTTCTGGGCCGGCCAATCCGGCTTGCGCCGGGCAATCTCGCGGACGGTGGGGTAGCTGGTCAGCAGCGGCTGCAGCAGGGAGAAGATTGCCTCTGCATTGTCAGAGCCCCTTCCGCCGCCAAGCAGGGATCCCACATCCCACCGGAGAGCGGCAGCCAACTTTTGCAGTTGCTCCAGGCGCAGGGATCCCCACCGCCCTTGGCGCACCTGATCGAGGGCGCGGCGGCTGATCCCTGCTTGAGCTTGCAAGGCCTGCCATGAGGAAAGGCCAACGGCTTGCATGCGTTCCCGCAGCCAACTGTCCAGCGGTCTCTCGGCCATTGGGTTTTGCCAGGGATCCCTATGATCATGCCCCAACTGGGGCCTGGGTCAGGGATCCCCAAAGCGCAGGGAGCGGGCTATGGCTTCCACATCCCGGTCGTAGCGCTCGCGCCGGCTGGCCGGATAGACAAATTCAAAGCCAGCCTCTAGAGAGGGGCGGACAAGCTTTTTGAGATAGAAAATCCGCAAGCTGCCTGGCTCGTAGCCGGAGACCACGAAAAAATCCCGACCGGCAACTTGATAGGTAACCCGGCGTCCGCTTTCTCGGCTGCGCTGCAACTCCTCTTGCAGGGCGCTGGCGGGCGTTGCTTGAAAAATATTGTATCCACCCCAAACGCGGAGCTCAGCCCCCTCTTCGCCGACAAACACCTGGCCGTCGCCGCTATCGGATTCCCCTTGGGGGACAAAATCGGCCGGATAGTCGAGGCGATAGCCAAAGCGGGCATTGATGTAGGGCTGAAAACTTGACTGGGCCAGTACCAAAAGAGCGGGTGAGGCCAGAGCCGGGATCCCTTTTCCCACAAAGAGAGCGGCGAGCAGACGGGCTAAGCAAGCAGCAGATCTCATGGTTTCGAGTTTTTCGGATCTGCGGCCATTCTAGGCTCCTTTTTTCTAAACTGCTGCTGGCAAAGGGATCCCTCACCCCCAACCCCTCTCCCACAGGGAGAGGGGAGAAGGATAGGGTTTCCAGCTTGTTGATTTGATGTCGATTAACTCCGCCGGTCGCTATCGAGGTTTTGCCCGGAGCGCAGCAGTTCAATTTTTTCTCTAGCTCGCTGGATAGCGGCGCAGTTGTCCACTGCTGCCCAGGTGGAGGCCAGAAAAAGTCCAGGGAGAGAAACTTCTCCTTCTTCGTCGCCAAACAACACGCCGTTCGCGTCAGCGGGACGGAGTCCTTACAAAAATGCACCACCCCAAAAAGACCATCAGCGCTTTCCATCGCCGCGTATAAATGTAGGCTGCAAAAGCCAGCAATAACGACAAAAAGATTGCCACTCCCTGAGACTTTTGAGAAAGGGCATAGGTGCGGCGTAGTTCTTCGTCTATGCGCTTTTGATCTTCTTGCTGGAGCAACTCTTGCAGATGCTTGTCCATAAAGGCCGCTCCCCAAAATCAGACGGCCTCATCCTAAAGATCCCTGGAAGTCCCCTATTCAAAGCCGGTTTTGGCGGGATCCCACCCTCTAGGGCGGCAAATAGTCGCCTTCCCGCGTTTCCGACTTTTGTAAAATAGGGAGGCCTGTCTCCTATTGCCGGCCGCCCAGCCCGCACCAACAGATTTGCCATGACCTCAACTCCTCTTGCTGCTGCCCACGCTGTTGCTTGGGATCCCCTTGACCCGCAGGTGCGCCCGGATCCCCAGGGCCGGTTTGGGCCGTTTGGGGGCCGCTTTGTACCGGAAACCCTGATGAGCGCCCTGACGGAGCTGGAGGAAGCCTTTGAGCGGCACTGGCAGGATCCCGAGTTTCGCGCCGAGTTGCACAGCTTGTTGCGGGATTTTGTCGGACGGCCCAGCCCACTTTACTTTGCCCAGCGGCTTACCGAACACTACGGCGGCCCCCAGATCTACCTCAAACGGGAAGACCTCAACCACACCGGCGCCCACAAGATCAACAACGCCCTCGGCCAAGTGCTGCTGGCGGTGCGCATGGGCAAGCGGCGGATCATCGCCGAGACCGGCGCCGGCCAACATGGGGTGGCCACGGCAACGGTGTGCGCCCGCTTCGGCCTGGAATGCGTCATCTACATGGGGGCGCTGGACATGGAGCGGCAGGCCCCCAACGTGCAGCGGATGCGCCTGTTGGGCGCTGAGGTGCGCGGGGTGGAAGCCGGCACGGCCACCCTCAAAGATGCCCTCTCCGAGGCCATCCGCGACTGGGTAACCCATGTGGAGACCACCCACTACGTCATTGGCACGGTGGCCGGGCCCCACCCCTACCCGAAGCTGGTGCGGGCCTTTCACGATGTCATTGGCCAGGAGACGCGGCAGCAGTGTCAGGAGAAATGGGGAGGGTTGCCGGACGTGTTGCTGGCCTGTGTGGGCGGTGGCTCCAATGCCCTGGGCCTGTTCAACGAGTTTATCCGCGATCCCCAGGTGCGGCTGATTGGCATCGAGGCTGCCGGGGAGGGTTTGCACACATCCCGCCACGCCGCCACCCTCAGCCGCGGTCGTATTGGGGTCCTGCACGGGGCCATGAGCTACCTGCTGCAGGACGAGGAAGGCCAGGTGCAGGAGGCCCATTCCATCAGCGCCGGCCTGGATTACCCTGGCGTGGGGCCGGAGCATAGCTACCTAAAAGAGATCGGGCGGGCCGAGTACTACGCCGTTACCGACGACGAGGCGGTGGAAGCGCTGCTGCTGCTGTCGCGCCTGGAGGGGATCATCCCTGCTCTGGAGACGGCCCATGCCCTGGCCTACCTGAAGACTTTGGCCCCTCAGCTTGGCCCCCAGCAGCGGGTGGTGGTCAACTGCTCCGGGCGAGGCGACAAGGATCTGAACACTGTTTTCAAGTACTTGCAGCAGCGGGGGCATAGCCTAGCCTAGAGTTGGCTTGCCAACCCTCTCTCCCTTGCCAAGGGGATCCCTGCCCATGTCCACCTTTGCCGTTCGCCTGCTCGGCCTACTGACCTTGTTTCTGGGGGCGGGGCTAGTGCTGCTGGTTGGATCCCAGCCAGAGGTTTCCGGGCGCGTTGGCGGGATCCCGTCCCCGGCCACGACTTTCTGGGCAGGCGCCTTGGTCGACCCCAGGGAGGAAGAGGCGAAGGGGACAGGGATCCCCGCTCCCGGCCAGCCGCCACCCCTTCCTGAGACGCTGCCGGCCCTGGCGCGGCAGGCCATCGCCCACTACTTCGCCACCGGCCAGGTGCTGCCCGCCCCAGAAGAGATCCCGCCCCACTGGCGGCGCCCGGCGGGAGTTTTTGTTACGGTGACCAGGGAGGGACGGCCCCGCGGCTGTTGGGGCAGCTTGGATCCCGGCGGCGATCTGGCCAGGGCCACCATCCGGGCGGCGGTGGGGGCTGTTACCCGCGACTGGCGCTATCCGCCCCTGCGACCTGGGGAGCTGGAGTCGGCGTCCATCCAGGTGGCCATCGTGCGACGGGTGGTGCCCATCCCCTCGCTGGAGCAGGTGGATCCCACCCGCATGGGCCTGTTCATTCGCACGGGCACGCGGGGGGCGGTGTTGCTGCCCGGAGAAGCCCTGACAACGGAATGGCAGCTTTCCACCGCCAAAAGGTTGGCCGGGATCCCTGCGGATCAGCCAGTGGAGCTGTTTCGCGTGGAGGCGGAGCTGCTGCATGAGTTTTGAGGCCCAACCCGACCGGTGGCTGGCGGCGGTGCTGGGCAACACCCACGTGCGCTGGGGCTGGTTTGTGGGGGAGACCTTGGTCAAGGTGGAACAGTTCCCTGCCCACCGGCCCTTGTCCTGGCCGGAAGAGACGGAGCTGTGGCTGGCTGCCGTTGGCTCTGCCCCTTTGCCGCCGGGATCCCCGTGGGTGCATTGCCTTGGACTCTCCCAGGTGCCGCTGCGGGATCCCTACCCCGGCCTGGGGCTGGATCGGGCGCTGGCCGTCTGGGCTGCCGGCATCCACTACGGCTGGCCCTGTCTGGTCATCGACGCCGGCACCGCCCTAACCCTGACGGGGGCTGACCCGGAGGGATCCCTGCTGGGAGGGGCGATCCTGCCCGGCCTAGGGCTGCAGGCACAGGCACTGGCCGACCACACCGCCCGCCTGCCCAAAGTGGAGTGGGAGGCAGCGGATCCCTTGCCCCCCCGCTGGGCCAGGGACACTGGGGCTGCCATCCGCAGCGGCATTCTCCACACCCTGCTGGCCGGCTTGCAGGACTTCATCGCCGACTGGCGGCGCCGCTTTCCCCAGGGGCCCCTGCTAGTAACCGGCGGCGATGGCGAGCTGCTCTACCCCCACCTGCGCCCCCTGGACAGGGAACTGCACTGGGATCCCCACCTGGTGTTGCGGGGGATCGCCGGCTGCCGTCAGTTGCACCGCGCTGCTCGGCAGTTCCCTGGTGCAGAATAGAAAACAGTCGCTTGGGGTTTATCCCCAACCCTAGAGCTCACTCAGGCCTCCAAGGACTCTGTCCTGCTAGCGCAAACGGAGCGGGCAGCTTCTCTACCTCTTGGCAACCCAGGGATCCCATGGCCAACGGCAACTCCTTCGGCGTCTTGTTTTGCGTCACCACCTACGGCGAGTCCCACGGGGGGGCGGTGGGGGTGGTGGTGGACGGCTGCCCACCGCGGCTGCCCTTGAGCGAGGCCGACATCCAGGCGGAGCTGGATCGGCGCCGCCCTGGCCAGAGCTCCATCACCACGCCGCGCCAGGAGGCGGATCGCTGCGAGATCCTCTCCGGGGTTTTCCAGGGCTTTACGCTGGGCACGCCCATCCACATCCTGGTGCGCAACCAGGACGCCCGCCCCCAGGACTACCGCGAAATGGCCACCACCTTTCGCCCTTCCCATGCTGATGCCACCTACCAGGCCAAGTACGGCATCCGCAACTGGCAGGGGGGAGGACGGGCCTCGGCGCGGGAGACCATTGGCCGGGTGGCCGCCGGGGCCATTGCCAAGAAGATCCTGCGTCTGGCGGCAGGGGTGGAGATCCTGGCCTATGTGCAGCGGGTCAAAGACGTGGAGGCGCAGGTGGATCCCAGCTCAGTAACAGCCGAGCAGGTGGAAGCCAACATTGTCCGCTGCCCCGACCCAGAAGCGGCGGCGGCAATGATTGAGAAAATCGAAGCAGCGGCGCGGGAAGGGGATTCTCTCGGGGGAGTGGTGGAGTGCGTGGCCCGCAATGTGCCCCGCGGGCTGGGCTGCCCCGTGTTTGACAAACTAGAAGCCGACCTGGCCAAGGCGGTGATGTCGCTGCCGGCCAGCAAGGGGTTTGAGATTGGGTCGGGGTTTGCCGGCACCTACCTGACGGGCAAGCAGCACAACGATGAGTTTTACATGACCCCCAGCGGCTGGCGCACCCGCAGCAACCGCTCCGGCGGCATCCAGGGGGGCATCAGCAACGGGGAAGATATCGTCCTGCGGGTGGCCTTCAAGCCCACCGCCACCATTCGCCAGCCCCAAAGCACGGTCACCCTCGACGGGCAGGAGACGGTCTTGGCGGCGCGGGGGCGCCACGATCCCTGTGTGCTGCCGCGGGCGGTGCCGATGGTGGAGGCGATGGTGGCTTTGGTGCTCTGTGACCATCTGCTGCGCCACCACGCCCAGTGCGGATCTCTAGTCTTGCCAGAGGTGCCCATGCCTGCCGTTCCTATGTCCCCCAGCTAGCGGCAGCCGGTCGGAGCCCTTGCGGAGATCCTGATTGCGCCAGCGGGATCGAGTCTTTGTATCCTGAGAAAGAGGCGGGATCCCTGCTCATGGCCAAAGCCAAAACCGTCTGGGAGTGTAGCCAGTGCGGCGAGCGCTATCCCAAGTTTTTGGGCCGCTGCGACAACTGTGGCGCCTGGAATACCCTGACGGAGGTGGTTCTCACCCCCTCTCCCAAGTCTGGGTCACCCCAGCGTCTTGTCCCCCCGCGCAGCCGCGGCAGCGGGATCCCCCAGGCAGCCCTTCCTCTCGCTCAGGTGCACTCGGATCGCCACCCCCGCCTTTCCTCGGGCTTTGGCGAGTTCGACCGCGTGTTGGGGGGCGGCATTGTACCGGGATCCCTGGTGTTGATCGGCGGCGATCCGGGCATTGGCAAAAGCACTCTGCTGCTGCAGACTGCCGCTCATCTGGCCAAGGGCGGGCCTGTCTTGTACGTGTCGGGGGAGGAATCGGCCCAGCAGATTAAGCTACGTGCAGATCGCCTCGGCGGGACGGAGGGGCTGGGGATAGAAAGCGAGCAGCTCTACCTATTGGCCGAGACCGAGCTGGAGGCCATTCTGGCCGAGATCCAGGCTCTGCAGCCGCAGGTGACCATCATTGACAGCATTCAGGCCATCTTCTGGGGGCAGCTTAGCTCAGCGCCGGGATCCGTCTCCCAGGTGCGGGAATGTGCCGGCCTCTTGATGCGGGTGGCCAAAAAACTGGGGGTGGCCCTGCTCATCGTTGGCCATGTCACCAAAGATGGATCCCTGGCCGGGCCCAAGGTGCTGGAGCACTTAGTGGACACCGTCTTGTACTTCGAGGGGGATCGCTTTCAGAGCCACCGCCTGCTGCGCGCCGTCAAGAACCGCTTTGGGGCAGCCCAGGAAATCGGCGTTTTCGAGATGACTGCCTCTGGCTTGGTGGAAGTAGACAACCCCTCGCAGCTTTTTTTGAGCAGCCGGGATCAGGCCACGCCAGGAACAGCCACCATCGTCGCCTGTGAGGGCACCCGCCCTTTGGTGGTCGAGGTGCAGGCCCTGGTCAGCCCCACCAGCTACAGCTCCCCCCGCCGCACCGCCACCGGCATCGAGCCCAACCGCTTTCTGCAGATCTTGGCGGTGCTGGAAAAACGGGTGGGGATCCCGCTTTCCAAATACGACGCCTACATCGCCTCCGCCGGCGGCATCCAGGTGGCCGAGCCGGCTGCCGACTTGGGGGTGGCGGTGGCCGTGGCCGCCAGCTTCCGGGATCGCCAGGTGGATCCCTTCACGGTCTTGATTGGCGAGGTGGGCCTGGGGGGACAGGTGCGCCCGGTGCCGCAGTTGGAGCAGCGCCTCAAGGAAGCCGCCAAGCTGGGGTTCCGCCACGCCATCATCCCCAACAGCCCTGTTTTGGCCGACGCTGGCCTGCGCCTCAGCCGGGTGCAGCGGCTGCTGGAGGCCCTGCTGGTGGCTCTGCCCAGCTCCGAGCCTACCCAGTGAGAGGGGATCCCCAACTGGCCCAGCTCGGCAGTCGATCTTCCGCCGAGAACCAATCTGCGGGCAAATGTCATTCATATCTATAGCGTTATATAGTAAAGTTTAATGCAAGGACAGCGACTCGATCCCTGCTCGGGTGGGCACTCTATCCTACAGACACTGGCGAAAGATACTGACCAAGGATCGACCTATGGCGTTGGTGGCCCTGTTTATCTTCGTGGTGTACCTGATCGTCTCCCGCTTGAACGCCCAAGCAGAGCGCTAGCTGCTCTCCAAAAGGGATCCGGCCAAAGCTGAGGAGGTCTGGCAGGATTTTTTGTCTCTTGCTCTGCTCAAGGAGGCAAGCCCAGGGTTGGGCTTCTATCTCTGGCGTGGGATTGGAGAAGCTTTCTGGTCACCCTTTTCCCAGCAGCCTTTGCTACCCTCGAGATGGTTTCATATCGGCTGATCGACAAACAACCGAGCAGCCCTGCAAGGGATCCCGGCATCATGGTTTCTGCACCTTCTAGCCCCCTCAAGCCCTCGACACCAGCAGCGGAGTTTCCACCGCCGCCGCCACCGGATGTCAGCGACCTGACAATCGAGGACGACCAGCCTGTGGATAGCATCTACTCAGAGAAGCTGCAGCGCCTGCTCACCAGCGCCCTCTACGCTTCCTTCCAGCCCAGGGCCAAAGACAGCGGCGAGCCGATCCCCTTCTTGGCCACGGCCAACGTCGGCCTGTTCTACGCCCTCAAGCTGCCGCCGCTGGTGCCCGATGTCATGCTCAGCCTGGAGGTGGCTCCCCCCGCCAGCTTCGAGCGCAAGGAAGATCGCACCTACTTCGTCTGGGAGATGGGCAAGCCCCCCGACGTGGTCATTGAGATTGTCTCCAACCGCGAGGGGGAAGAGCTGGGCCGCAAACTCAGGGACTATGCCCGCGCTGGGGTGGGCTACTACGGGGTTTACGATCCTTTGCGGCAACTGCGGGAACTACAGGGATCCCCGCTGGTTCTTTTTCAGCGGCGGGGGGGAGAGCTGGTTCCCTTCGATTCCACTTGGCTGGAGGAGATTGGCCTGGGCTTGACCCTCTGGCAGGGATCCTTCGAGGGCGTCAACACGGAATGGCTGCGCTGGTGTGACCGAGAGGGCCAAGTTTTGCCCACCGGCGAGGAAAAGGCCGCCCTAGAGCAGCAGCGGGCCGAAAGAGAACGCCAACGGGCCGAAAGACTTTTGGAGCTGCTGCGTTCCCACGGGATCGCGCCGCCGGAAGAGTAAAAAAAGGATCCCGTCCGTTCCTGAAATCCTCTATTCCCTTTACTCCTATGTCCACTCTCCCCAGCAGCAGTGAAGCCGCCCAACGGGCCGCCCGTCTCGAGAAAGCCCGCCACCTGCAGGAGCAAGGGATCCTGCCCTATGCCTATTCTTTCCCGGTTACCCACCTGGCCGCTGAGTTGCAGGCCCAATTTGCCGATCTCGAGCCCGGCGCCGAGCGGGAGGATGTGCAGGTGGCCGTGGCCGGACGGATCCGGGCGCGGCGGGTCATGGGCAAACTGGCCTTTTTTACCCTTCAGGATCGCTCCGGCACCATCCAGCTCTACCTAGAAAAGCAACGGCTGACGGAGCACATGGGAGAGCTGGCTTTCAAGAACCTGGACAAGCTCCTCGACGTGGGCGACTGGCTGGGAGCCAAGGGCTGTCTCAAGCGCACCGAAAAAGGCGAGTTGTCGGTGCGGGTGGACGAGTACCAGGTGCTGACCAAGGCGCTGCTGCCCCTGCCCGACAAGTGGCACGGCCTACGGGATGTGGAGAAACGCTACCGCCAGCGCTACGTCGATCTCATCGTCAACCCCGAGGTGAAGCAAACCTTGCTTGACCGGGCCAAGATCGTCCGCTCCCTGCGGCAGACCCTGGAGGAGCAGGGCTTTGTGGAGATCGAGACGCCGGTGTTGCAGGTGATCCCCGGCGGGGCGGAGGCGCGGCCTTTCATCACCCACCACAACGCCCTGGATCTGGATCTCTACCTGCGCATCGCCACCGAGCTACACCTGAAGCGGCTGGTGGTGGGCGGGATCGAGCGGGTGTACGAAATTGGGCGGGTCTTTCGCAACGAAGGCATCTCCACCCGCCACAACCCGGAGTTCACCTCGCTAGAGGCCTATCAAGCCTTTGCCGACTACCACACCATGATGGAGCTGACCGAAACCCTGGTCTGCAACGCCGCCCTGGCGGTACGGGGATCCCTGCAAATTACTTACCAAGGGGAAGCCATCGACCTCACCCCACCCTGGCGGCGGGTGACGATACAGGAGTTGGTGGAAGAGGCCACCGGCATCTTCATCGACGTGGAAAAGGGATCCACCGCCGAGCTCTTGCCCGCCCTGGCCGAGCAGGGGATCCCCGATCTCTCCCCCCAGGACTCCCCTGGCAAGCTGCTGGTCAAAGCCTTCGAGCACTGCTGCGAAAGCCGTCTGCGCCAGCCGACTTTTGTTCTGGACTATCCCCTGGAGGTATGTCCGCTCACCAAGCCCCACCGCAGCAAGCCGGGGTTGGCGGAGCGCTTTGAGCTGTTTATCGTCGGGCGAGAGACGGCCAACGCCTACTCGGAGCTGACCGACCCGGTAGACCAACGGCAGCGGCTGGAGGCCCAGGCGGCCCTGAAGGCAGCCGGAGACGAAGAGGCCCACTTTCTCGACGAGGACTTCCTCACCGCCCTGGAGTACGGCCTTCCCCCCACCGGCGGCCTGGGCATCGGCATCGACCGTCTGGCGATGCTGCTGTGCGACGCCCCTAGCATCCGTGATGTCATCGCCTTCCCGCTGCTGCGACCGGAGACAGGAGAAGGTGCGGAGGAGGCTTGAGTGGATCCCTAGAAGGGGAGACTGGCCTCTTCCAAAAGCCGACCTTGGTACTCCTGGATCTGGAGGGCAGCCTGGAAATCCTGGCAGGCCCCCTGCCAATCCCCAGAGGCAGCCCGGGCCAGGGCGCGGTTGTAGTGAGCGTTGAGGTGGCAGGGGTCGATCTCGATGGCTTGGGTGTAGTCGCGGATGGCCGCCGAGAAATCCCCCTGTTGGGCGCAAGCCCAGCCGCGGTTGTTCAAGACCCAGACGCGCTCTTGGGGATCCAGCTCCAGTTGCAGCAGTTGAGTGTAGTCTGCCAGAGCTTTGTCCGTCTGCCCTGCGCGATCCCACAAGAGAGCTCGGCAGAGCAAAGCAGTGCGCTCCTGTGGGTTCAAGGCCAGGGCCTGCGTGTAGTCGGCAATGGCCAGTTCAGGGCGATTGGCCTGCCGATGCAGATCCCCCCGTTGACGGTAGGTCAGGGCCGCATCGGCCACTCCCCAGTCCCGGTTGAGACCCAGGGCTTGGTCGAGATCCGCCAACGCCCCCTGTTTGTCTTCCAAAGCCAGATGCACCCTTGCCCGCAGGGCAAATCCTTGAGAAGACTGCGGCTGCTGCTGGATCAGCGCCGTGAAATCCGCCAGCGCCCCGGCCAGATCCCCCCTCTCTTGGTGACACAAGCCCCGGTACAGCAGGGCGGCCGTGACCAGCGCTTCCGGAGCCCCGGGGCCGGCCAGCTCCAAGGCCCGATCCAAATCGGCCACCGCCCCCTCCAGGTTGTGGCGCAGGCGGCGAACCTGGGCCCGCTGCAGGTGGGCTTCCAGAGAGAGCTTCTGTTCCCCCTCTTGGGCCTTTTCCTGGATGAGCTGGTCAAAGTCGGATTCGGCCTGCGCAGGGTGCCCCAGCTCCTTCAAGAGGGAGCCGCGGGCCAGGCGGGCCATCCCGTGGTGGGGATCCCTTTGCAGCAGGCGGTCGAGATCGGACAGGGCCGCTTCCTTCTGGCCCAACTGCAGCAGAGTTTGTCCCCGCTGCCACAGCGCTTCCCTATGGTCGGGATCCTGCTGCAAAACCCGGCTGAGATCCTGAATGGCAGAAGCCAAGTTGCCCATCTGCCGATGGGCCATGCCCCGTCCTAACCAAGCCGTCCAGTCTTGGGGATCCTGCCGCAACACCTCATCGTAGTCGGCAATTGCTTCCTGCCACCGGCCCAATTGCCGATGGAGCTCGGCTCGCTCTTGGCGCAGATCCCGCCGCTGCGGCTGCAGGCGCACCGCTTCGTTCAACTGCTCTAGGGCCGCCTGCAGATCCCCCGTCTGAGCGTGCACCCGCGCCAGATCTCGGCGAATGTCCGCTTCGGCCACGGTTGCCCCCAGCGCCAAAGCCTGGTGGTAGTCTTGGATGGCCCCCGGCCCATCTCCCAGGGCAGCCCGCACCTGGCCACGATGGAAATAAGCCAAGCCTGATTGAGGATCTCCTTGCAGAGCTTGGTCGAAATCGGCCAGCGCCCCCTGCCAGTCCCCCAGCCGCTGTCGCACCATGCCGCGGCCCAGATGGGCATTCACCAAGAGCTCCGACCCGCGCGGGATCCCAGGCCGGGCCGCCCATTGCAACACCTGCGAGAAGTCCTCACAGGCTGCCGACCAATCTTCCCGCTCCGCATGGAGTTGGCCGCGGTTGAAGTAGAGCTGGGGGTTTTGCGGATCCCGCTCCAGAGCAGCCGTGTAATCCTGTAGGGCCGCCAGCAGATCCCCCAGCAGCCGATGAACCCGCCCGCGGCTGCTGTAGGCACCGGCATCTTGGGGATCCAAAGCGATGGCCTGGCTCAAGTCCGCCAGAGCCGCGGCGACGTTGCCCAAATCGAGCTGGGCAATGCCCCGATTGAGGTAGGCTTTGGCCATCTGGGGATCCAGCTCCAGGGCACGGTTGAAGTCTGCCAGGGCGCCGCCGGGATCCCCCAGCCCCTGACGGGCCAAGCCCCGGCAGAGATAGGCCCGCGACAGCTTGGGATCCAGGCCGAGGGCCTGTTCACAATCGGCCAGCGCCGGCTCCAGAGCGTTGTTGCTCAGGTGGGCCATGGCCCGCTGCAAGTAGAGATCTGCTTGGGCAGCCGCCTCTGTCCCAGAAAGTTCGCCCGTTTCCGCAGCCCGCAGCGCTATGGCCTGAGAAAAATCTTCAACAGCCCCCTGGGGATCCCCCAACACTTGTCGGGCCAGGCCCCGCCGGTAATAGGCTTTGCCCTGGCCAGGATCCAACTGCAACGCTTGGGTGTAGTCCTCGACAGCCCCCTGCAGATCCAGCAACTGGGCCCGCGCCACCCCCCGGTTGAAATAAGCCTCTCCATCCTGTGGATCCCGTTTGATCACCTCGGAAAAATCTGCTGCTGCCCCCTGTGCATCTCCCAGATGGCCGCGCACCACGCCGCGGTTGAAATAGGCCCGCACATCCTCTGGGTTGAGCTCAATGGCCCGCGAATAATCCTCAATGGCCTGCTGCTGCTGATTCAGTTGCCGGTAAGCATTGCCGCGGTTGTAGTAGGCCACCGCCCATTGCGGGTTGAGGCGGAGAGCCTGTGTATAGTCGGCAACAGCCCCCTCGTAGTCCTCCAGCCGGTAGCGGGCGATGCCCCGGTTGAAATAGGCGCGGGCATCCCCTGCCAATTGAATAACTTGGGTGTAGTCTGCGATAGCCCCTGCCAAGTCTCCACTTTTGTAGCGGGCGCTGCCCCGCTGGCTGTAGGCGCGGCTGTTGCGGGGATCCAATTGAATGGCCAGGGTATAGTCGGCAATTGCCCCCTGGAAATCCCCTTGGCGGGCTTTCTCCTGTCCACGGGTCAAGAGGCGCGCTGCCAGAACTTGATCCACCGCCAGAACAGCTTCGTCAGGACTGGGCAGCAGGGGCCGCAGCGCCTCCAGCACCTCAGCCGCCGACTGAAAGCGCTCTTGCCAGCGGGGACAGATCATGCGATCCAAAATCTCCGCCAGCTCCTCGCTGACCTGAACCAGATCCCGCCAGATAAGCTGGCCGGTGCGGGGATCATCCCGGATCTTCTGAGGGGGACGACCGGTGAGGGCTTGGATAGCCAGAACTCCCACGGCGTAAAGGTCGCTGCAGGGCTGGGGCTTGCCGTTGAGCTGTTCCGGCGCTATGTAGCCCACCGAGCCGATCACCGTCGCCAACTGGGTCTGGCCGGGGGCAGGGCTGACCAGCCGTCCCACCTCTTTCACCGCCCCAAAGTCGATCAACACCAACTTGCCATCAGCATCGCGGCGCATCAGGTTGGCCGGCTTGATATCCCGATGGATGATCTGGTGGGCATGCACATGGCGCAGGATCTCCAAAATATCCCGCAACAGTTGCAAAACCTCGGCCTCGCCCAGCGGCTTGCCCGGGATCAGCTCCTGGCTGAGATCATGGCCGGCAACAAACTCTTGCACCAAGTAAAAATCCTGATCCTGCTCGAAGTGGGCCAGCAGGCGGGGCACTTGGTCGAAGTGATTGAGCTGGTTGAGAACCTTGGCTTCCCGCTCAAAAAGCTTGCGAGCCGTGGCCAGCGTGTAGGGATCCGTAGAGAGGGGGCGAAGGCGCTTGACGACGCAGGGGCTATCGAAGGTGTCTTGATCCACCGCCTTGTAGGTCACACCAAATCCCCCTTCCCCGAGGGGATGGAGAATGCGGTAGCGCCCCCTGAGCACAGTTCCCGCCCTGATTTTGTCTTCCATAGCCAAGCCGGTCAACTGAGCAGCGCAGCCTTTTGCTGTTTTGCAGGCTGGCTCGATTCTGCCACAGGCCGGCCCCCTTGAGCGGAGAGCCCCTGGCTCGGCGGTTGGCGGGTGTCTTAGTCTGGCTGGAGAGAAACCGCGATCTGGCCTCGCCGTTCTTCAAAATCGCCGACCAACAGTCTCACCTCGATCTGCCATTCCCCCGCCAGGGCCAGGGGCACATTCTCCACCCCAAATTGGCCGGGCCCAGCCGGCGCCACAGTGCGGCGTAAAGGGGGGATCCCCTGTTCCGGCAGAGAGAACCCAAGGGTCAGCTCCTGGGCCGGGATCCCTTTCACTTCAACCCGAATTTCATTCTCCCCAGGACGACAGGGCAGAATCCTCAGGTGCAAGTTGCCTTCCGGCCAGCTCAATTTCTCCTGGCAGGACGAGACTACCCCAGGGCCAGGGGGAGCCTGGGCCACGAGGAAGCTGGTCAAGGCCAGCACCAGAACGAGCCCCACCAGCTCTAGGCGGACGATCCGGCGCAGGGATCGAGCCGCCGCCCAGACCCCCGACCGCAGCGCCGGCAGCAGCCGCAACTTGTTGTGGGCGGCCAACCCTAGGATCATCAGCACCAGCAGCAGCTTGGCCCAGAGGTACTGACCGTAGGGATGATCCCAGTCCCAGCCGCGGTGGATCCCGCCCATTCCCACCCCTGCCAGCACCAGCCCCGGCACGGCCCAGGTGGCCACATCGGAAAACCGCTGGATGAGGCCTACTGCGGGGGGAGTCAACTCAAGGACTCCGTCCCGCTGGCGCGAATGGCTTAGCAGGCGCTCCAGCCCCCACAACCCCCCCAACCAAAAAGCCGAGCCGGCCAGGTGCAGCCCCAAGAGGGCCATCGTCCCTGCTGGATACTCGCTGGTGAGGGCATGGCCGATGGGCAAAAACGAGCCAATCACCGCCATCGACCCCAATCCGCTGGCCCAGCCAGGGCCGCCCTCGCAGGCCCAGATCAGGATCCCCAGCCCCACCAGCCGCAGCCCCGTGCCCCAACCATAGGGAGAGGCCAGAACGCTCAGCAGCTCCGGCCCGGCAAAGTGGGGGTAGAGCTGGGCCAGGTGCAAACTCAAAGCCACCAGCGTCAGGCTGAGGGTGAGCCAGGCAGCCGCAAAAGCCCAGGCCTCGGCGGAGAGCTCTATCTCACCTGCAGCGCCCGACCGCCCCCGCACCAGCCGCCACCAGCCCAGCACGCCCACCACAAACAGGCTGCCCAGGTAGATCCCCCAGCGCACTCCCACCAGCGGCCAATAGAAGGGATCCCCCGCTTGGGCTGCCCTCGCCGCCTGCAACAGACCCGGACTCGCCGTTCCCACCTGAAAGGCAAACGAACCACTCACCGGATGGGAATCGGCAGAGATGGCCCGCCAACTGACGATGTAAACCCCTTCCGGGATCTCCGCCGGCAAATCCCCCTGCGGTGCGTTGCCCGTGCCGACCAAGTTTTCCAGGGGCAGCACCTGGCCGTTGCCGTCCAGAACCTGGAGCTGCGTGAGCTGCACAGGTTCATTGAAGACCAGCCGCACCTGCGCCGGCGCTTCCTGCAGCATCGCTCCATCTTCGGGAAAGGTGGAGAGCAAGCTGGCATGGGCAAAAACGGGCTGGATCCCGCCCACCCACAGCAGGGTGCCCAGGAGACCAACCCGAATCCAGAAGAGGATCCCCTTTTGCAAAAAAGACATGATTCCAGCGGCAACCCGGCTAGCGAGCGCCATGGCCGTGGCCGTGGGTCTCTCCTTTGTCCGTCAGCTTCAGCAGCGGCGCCGGCTCTGGCAGGTTTTTGGGATCCTCCCCCGGCTGCGCCACCTGGATCCAGCGGTACATGCCTTGTTCACACTCCTGGATGACCGGGATGGGGATAGTCTCGCCGGGGCGATCCGGCAGCCTGAGGCTGAGGCTGAACTCATCCATGAACTCATCCGGCAGGGATCCGCCGCTCCAGATCACCTCGGCCACTGTTTCGGTGATCATCTTCCCGTGGGACTCGTAGGGCTTATCCAGCGGCTTTTTCACCGTCTCAATTTTCCAGAGGGGGTGCACCATCGGCTTCACCGAGGTGGCCCCTTCCGGGATCTGCACCCGCAGGCGAATGGTCGGGGAGCCATCGCAGCCATGGGGCACGCGGAAGGTGAGCTTGGCAACGCTGCCCGCCGGGGCCTCTTTGGGATGGACGGTCACATGGGCCCAAGCAGAAGAAAGGGGCACAACGCTCATTCCCAGGGCCAGCAGAGATTTCTTGGCCAAGGCCAGGTAACTGTGCCAACTGAACATTGTAAATACTCCTTAACAACGCTAGGTGGAAAGAGAACCGGTCAGGATCCGGCCAACAAAACCTAAGGATGGGGATGGGATCCGTGGGATTCGGTCACGCTCATGCTGTGCTGACCCCAACTGGAAAGGCCCATGGACACCAGGCCGGCACTGGCCAAGCCCATCGACACCAGCCCAAAGGAGAGGGCGCCCATGGCCACCAGGCCAATCGAGAGAATGCCGTGGGTCACCACGCCGATGGCCACCAACCCATGGGCAGAAATGCCCACCGCCACCAAACCATGAGCCCCCACCCCAACCGACAAGATTTTGCGGCGGGATCCCTGTGCTCCACAGCTCTGCTCCTGCGGCATCTGAGGTGCCAGGGTCAGATCTTGAGTCCTCTCCTGGGCCATCAGCCTTTGCTCCAGTTGTGCTCAGCCCGGTCTAGAACGTAGGCGGCCACGGCTTCGATTTCTTCTGGCTTGAGAAGCTTGCCAAAAGCGGGCATGGCCCCTTTGCCGTTGCGCACCTGGGCCTGGATGAGCTCAGGGGTATCCACGTGGTACTCATGAAGAGCCGCCAGAGAGAGGTTTTTCGCTGCCACCAAACTGTTGCGCCCGTTCAAGTGACAGCCCACACACTTGGCTTGAAAGACCTTAGCTCCCAAAGCCAAATCCGGTTCCGCAGAAGCCACTTGTGGGCCCCAAAAGACGGCGGCGCCGACCAGCAAAAGCAGCAAGAAGAGTTTGACGATCCGCATTTTCCTCTCAACAATCTGCAAAAGACCGTTCATGGAAAAATCCAGCTTTTGAAGCCAGACCATTATCTCCGGCAGGTCAGGTCAGGTCAAAAGACAGCCTGTCAAGTCCCCTGCAGGTACCATGGGGTGTAGGATCCCCAAGGCCATGAGCGGTCTGCCCCCCGAGTTCATTCAACTGGTGCGCCAGAAGGCCGACCTCGTCGAGGTGGTGGCGGAAAAGGTGGTGCTGCGCAAGCAGGGCAAGAATTTCGTCGGCCTCTGTCCTTTCCACAATGACCGCAAGCCCAGTCTTCAGGTCAGCCCCAGCAAGCAGATCTACAAGTGCTTCTCCTGCGGGGCGGGCGGAGATGTCATCCGCTTTGTCAGCCAGATGGAGCGCCTCTCCTTTGCCGAGGCGGTGCGCCACTTGGCCCGCCGCTACCATGTGCCGGAGCCCAGGGGATCCCTCTCCCAGGACTACGAGCGCCAACTCTCCCGCCAGGAAAAGCTGCTGGAGATCTTGGCCCTGGCCGCCGATTTCTACCAGCACGCCCTCCGCTCCCAGCTAGGATCCCTGGCCCGCCAGTACCTGCACAGCCGACGCCTGAGGGAAGAAACCTTGCAAAAATTTCAAATCGGCTTTGCTCCCCCCGGCTGGCACTCGCTCTACGAATACCTGGTCAACCAAAAGCGCCAACCGGTCCAACTTCTAGAAGAAGCCGGCTTGCTGGTTCCCCGCCAACAGGGATCCGGACATTACGACCGCTTCCGCAACCGCATCATGCTGCCCATTTTCGACCTGCAGGGGCGGGTGATTGGCTTTGCCGGCAGAGCCTTGGGAGAGGAGCAGCCCAAGTACCTGAACTCTCCAGAAACCGAGCTGTTCAACAAAAGCCAGGTGGTCTACGGCCTTAACTTTGCCCGCGACGCCATTGCCAAGGCCGACCAAGCCTTGGTGGTGGAAGGGTACTTTGATGTCATCGCCCTGCATCAGGCGGGAGTTGCCCACGCTGTAGCCGCTATGGGCACGGCTTTGACGCCCCACCAGGTGAAAGTCCTGCTGCGCTATACCCAATCGAAGCGGCTGATTCTCAACTTTGATGCGGATCGGGCCGGGTTGAACGCGGCCAACCGGGCCATTGAAGCCATTGAAGACCAAGCGCGGCGCGGAGAAATCGAGCTGCGCATTCTCACCCTTCCCGAGGGCAAAGATGCCGACGAGTTTTTGCAAGAGCATCCTGTTTCTGAGTTTCAAACCTTGCTCAGTCAAGCTCCCCTGTGGCTGGATTGGCGAATTGAACAGGTGCTGGCCGGTCGGGATCTGAGCCGAGCCGCGGATTTTCAGCAGGCCCAGCAAGCCCTTGTGCAACTGCTGGCCGGTTTGGGTGGACAATGGCGCTCTTTGTACTTGCATAAAGTGGCAGAATTGCTCAGCCGCGGCAACGGTCGCCTCAGCCGGGACTTGGAAGAAGACCTGCGCCGTGCCGTGCGCGGCTACCGCTGGGCCAAACCCCGCCAACCTCCTGCCAACAAGGGATCCAAGCTCTTACAATCGGAGTCCCATCTTTTGCAGATTTTCTTGCATTTTGCCGAGTACCGCCGCGAAATTCGTGAGACCTTGTTGGAGCGAGAGCTGCAGTTTAGTTTTCGCCCTCACCGAGAGCTGTGGCAGCGGACTTTGGAGTTGCTGGCGGCGCAGCCGGAGCTGGAAGACCAAGAAGAGCCTTTGCTGACGGCTTTGCGCACCCTCTGCGCCCATGAGGAACAGCTCAACGAGCGCCTCAGCCATCTGCTCTGGCTGGACGAGAACACCCGTGTAGCCTTGATGCGTCCACGGATGGTGGTGCGGGCCGCCATTGCCAATATGGAGCTGGAAATTCGCCAGAAACGCTACCGCTACTGGACCCAACTGTGGGATCAAGCCTTTTCCGAGGGCAACACCGTCCTTGCCGCCCAGTACCAGGCCAGCATCCAGCAGGAGTACCAAGCCATTCAAGCGCTGCAGCGGCAGGTGCAATTGAGCCTAGAAGACCTGTCGGAAGCCCCACTGGCCGAAGATTTGTGAGTCATTTCCAATAGCAATGAAACGGCTCGTTACGTTGAACCCTAACTCCCCCTTTCCAAAGAGAGAGGAGCTGGGGGTAGGGCTGTCACCGCGCCCCCTTACACTGTTTAAGATAGCCCGCTCTGCCAGTGGGATCCCCATCCGGTAGGATAGAAACAAAAGCAATTTCCAAGCCATGGAGGTTTCCTGGAGGGAGGGATCCACAATGTCTGTTGCTGGGCAGGCTTCGGTTCGGGTGAGGCTGTCTCGGCTCCTGCGGGGGATGGTGTTTTGGGGGCTGCTACTATACCTGGGGGTCATTCTCCTGGGGCTTCCGGCCTGGGCAGAAGACTACACCAAACGAGATCTGCAGGGCATGAGCTTTGCCGGGCAAGACCTGAGCGGCTGGAAATTTCTCAAGGCCAACCTGCGCCAAAGCGATCTCAGCCATGTCAAAGCGGCAGGGGCGAATTTGTTTGGGGCCAACCTCAGCAAGGCCAACCTGCGCGGGGCCGATCTGCGCGGCGCCACCTTGGACATGGCTAACTTACAGGGCGCGGATCTGCGAGAGGCACAACTGCAGGACAGCATGATGTGGTTGGCTCGAGTAGAGGACATCCAGATCGAGGGGGCGGATTTCACCAATGCCTTGATACGGCAAGATGCCCTTGCCATCCTCTGCGAGCGGGCCAGGGGCGTTAACCCCGTCACCGGTCGCGCCACCCGCGATACCCTCGAATGCGACTAGTCCTCACCCCCAGCCCCTCTCCCTGAGGGAGAGGGGGGATTGGCGGCCCAGCAAAGATTCTCTGGGATTGAGAATAGCTGTGGCTAGGAACTGGGAGCAGCCGCCTCAGAGCGGGCGGGCTTGCGCTGAAACTGGGCGAGGAGAGAGTTCCAGGCCAGGCGGGCCATCGACAACAGCCAATTGCCCTCCAACTCCCTAAACAAGTCCATGTTCAGCTTGAAGGCGTAGTTGGCTTCCGCCACAATGCGCTCGATGGTGGCCTGATCCAGTCCCAGGGCGTCCATCTGAGCGCGGTAGCGCTGCTTGAACTTGCCCTCATGAGGGATCTGCTCGAAATCGTAAAAGGCCGTTCCCTCTCCTGGCGGCAGGCCCATGGCCCGGCGGGCAATATTTTTCAGGATCTGGCCACCCGACAGGTCGCCGATGTAGCGGGTGTAGGCATGGGCAATCAGCAGAACCGGGTCTGTTTCCACCACTTCTCGAATGCGGTTGACGTAGACCTGGCAAGCGGGGGAGGGCTTGACCACAGCGCGCCAATTGGGGCCGACAAAATAATTTAAATCCTTCTCCAAGCTGGCCTTGCGCCACAGCTCCGGGTAGTAGAGCCGGCCCACCAGCGGGTGCTCTCGCAACTGCGCGAACCCCTCTTCCAGAGCGCTATAGACAAAGTAAAAATTGCCCACATAGCGGCTGTAAGCTTTTTTATCCACCACCCCCTTGAGGAAGCACTTGATGAAGGCCATATTCTCGGCCATGGTGTGGGACTGCTTGGTGCCCTCCCGCAACTGGGCCGATAGGCTGGTGTTCTGATTCTCTTGATGGTGCAGACTCACAAAACCCTCCTCGTCAAAGACGGCTGCTTGTGTCCAGTTGTTTTCAAAAACATCAATAAAGATCGCCCTGGCCTGAGAAGCTGTGTAAACCCATTTCAACCCCTTCTCATCTGGATGAAGGTAGATCCTGCCGGGGAACCCCTCTGGTCACCGCGACGCAGACCAGACCCCCCTAACAGGCTGAGCGCGCCCTCATAACGACTCGACTCAGCCTCTAGGCCTACCCCACTTTTCCGATCCCTGTTGACGACCGGCAAGCGGAGTCGGAGCAGCGGCTGACTTCCCAACGGTCAACGATTAGAATAATCTGCCTGAGTGTGAATGGATGTGAACAATCCTTAAGTTGGGGATCGCCCTAAGGTTGGCAGCTTGGGTGGGATCCCAGGTGCCATTGCCCAAACTTTCCGGATGCCCCCTCGGCCCTTGTAACGTTCGTTGACGATCGTTGGTGGGGTTTCTATAATGAAAGGCCTGACTGCAGCGCGACCCCTCCCGAGCAACGCATGACACAATTAGCAGTGCCATCCCCTGCCGCTCCTACCTTTCCTGACCTGGTAGAGATTCAGCGGGAGAGTTTTTTATGGTTTTTGCGAGAAGGGTTTGAAGAGGAGCTTCTCAGCTTTTCCCCCATCGTCGATTACACGGGCAAGCTGGAGCTGCACTTTTTGCCCGAATATCGCCCTGGGGATCCTTCCAAAGGATACAAGATCAACAAACCGCGCTACGACCCTGAGGAAGCTAAGCGACGGGATGCTACCTACCAAGCGCAAATCCGGGTGCCCACTCGCCTGATCAACAAGGAGACCGGCGAGATCAAGGACATGGACGTCTTCATCGGCGAACTGCCCTTGATGACGGATCGCGGCACCTTTATCATCAACGGCGCCGAGCGGGTGATCGTCAACCAAATTGTGCGCAGCCCCGGCGTCTACTACAAGTCGGAACTGGACAAAAACGGCCGCCGCACCTACAGCGCCAGCCTCATCCCCAACCGGGGCGCCTGGCTGAAGTTCGAGACCGACAAAAACGGCCTGGTGTGGGTGCGCATCGACAAAACCCGCAAGCTCTCGGCGGCGGTGCTGCTGAAAGCCTTGGGCCTGAGCGACTCGGAGATCTACGACAGCCTGCGCCACCCCGAATTTTTCCAAAAAACCATGGAAAAAGAGGGGCACTACAGCGAAGAAGAGGCCCTGATGGAGCTGTACCGCAAGTTGCGGCCCGGCGAGCCTCCCACCGTCTCCGGCGGCCAGCAGTTGCTGGAGTCCCGCTTCTTCGATCCCAAGCGCTACGACCTGGGCCGGGTAGGGCGTTACAAGCTCAACAAAAAGCTCAATCTCAACGTGGCGGAAAACGTGCGGGTGCTCACCGTCCCGGACATCTTGGCCGTCATCGACTACCTGATTAACTTGGAGTACGACATCGGCCATGTGGACGACATCGACCACCTGGGCAACCGCCGTGTGCGCTCGGTGGGCGAGCTCTTGCAAAACCAGGTGCGGGTGGGTCTGAATCGCCTGGAGCGGATCATCCGCGAACGCATGACAGTTTCGGAGTCGGAAAACCTCACCCCGGCCTCTTTGGTCAACCCCAAGCCCTTGGTGGCGGCCATCAAGGAGTTCTTCGGCTCCAGCCAGCTCTCCCAGTTCATGGATCAGACCAACCCGCTGGCGGAGCTGACCCACAAGCGGCGGCTGTCGGCTCTGGGGCCGGGCGGCCTGAGTCGGGAACGGGCAGGCTTTGCCGTGCGGGACATCCACCCCAGCCACTACGGACGCATCTGCCCCATCGAAACTCCCGAAGGCCCCAACGCCGGGCTGATTGGATCCCTGGCCACCCACGCCCGCGTCAACCAGTACGGCTTCATCGAAAGCCCCTACTACCGTGTCGAAAACGGCGTGGTGCGCAAAGACCTGGGCATGGTCTACCTCACCGCCGACGAGGAGGACGAGTATCGCGTGGCGCCGGGGGATGTGCCGGTGGATGCCGAAGGCCGCATTACCGCCGACTTGGTGCCGGTGCGCTACCGTCAAGAGTTCACCACCGCCCACCCCACGGAAGTGCACTATGTGCAGGTGGCGCCGGTGCAAGTGATCTCGGTGGCCACCTCCTTGATTCCCTTTCTGGAGCATGACGACGCCAACCGCGCCCTCATGGGGGCGAACATGCAGCGGCAGGCGGTGCCTCTGCTGAAGCCGGATCGGCCTTATGTGGGCACGGGTTTGGAAGCCCAGGCGGCGCGGGACTCCGGCATGGTGGTGGTGTCGCGCACCCACGGCGTGGTGACCTACGTTTCTGCCGATGAAATTGTGGTGCGGCCCGAAGATGGCGGGGATCCCATCGTCTATCGTCTGCAGAAGTACCAGCGCTCCAACCAAGATACCTGCCTCAACCAACGTCCTCTTGTCTACGCGGGGGATCGGGTGGTAGCCGGGCAGGTGCTGGCGGACGGCCCTGCCACAGAAGGGGGCGAGCTGGCTTTGGGTCAAAACGTGCTGGTGGCCTACATGCCCTGGGAGGGCTACAACTACGAAGACGCCATCTTGATCAGCGAGCGGCTGGTCTACGACGACGTCTTCACCTCGGTTCACATCGAGAAGCACGAGATCGAGGCCCGGCAAACCAAGCTAGGCCCTGAAGAGATCACCCGCGAGATCCCCAACGTGGGGGAAGATGCCCTGCGCGACCTAGACGAAAACGGCATTGTGCGCATTGGGGCCTGGGTGGAGGCCGGCGATATTTTGGTGGGCAAAGTCACTCCCAAAGGGGAGTCGGATCAGCCACCAGAGGAGCGACTCTTGCGGGCCATCTTCGGGGAAAAAGCCCGCGACGTGCGGGACAATTCCCTGCGTGTGCCTAACGGCGAGCGCGGTCGGGTGGTGGATGTGCGCATCTTCACCCGTGAGCAGGGGGACGAGCTGCCTCCGGGCGCCAACATGGTGGTGCGGGTTTACATCGCCCTCAAGCGCAAAATTCAAGTGGGGGACAAGATCGCGGGCCGCCACGGCAACAAGGGCATCATCTCCCGCATCTTGCCGATCGAGGACATGCCCTACCTGGCGGATGGCACACCGGTGGACGTGGTGCTCAACCCCTTGGGGGTTCCCTCCCGCATGAATGTGGGCCAAGTGTATGAGTGCCTCCTGGGTTGGGCAGCAGAACATTTGGGAGTGCGCTTCAAGTTGATGCCCTTCGACGAGATGCATGGTTTGGAGGCCTCGCGTTTGACGGTGGAGGCCAAGTTGCGGGAGGCCCGAGAAAAGACCGGCAAAGATTGGATCTTCAACCCAGAAGGTAAGTACTGCGGCAAGATCCAGGTGTTTGACGGTCGCACCGGGGAGCTTTTCGACCAGCCCGTTACGGTGGGCCGCGCCTACATGTTGAAGCTGGTGCATTTGGTGGACGACAAGATCCACGCCCGCTCCACCGGCCCCTACTCTTTGGTGACCCAGCAACCTTTGGGGGGCAAGGCGCAGCAGGGTGGCCAGCGCTTTGGCGAGATGGAGGTGTGGGCTCTAGAAGCGTTTGGGGCGGCCTACATCTTGCAGGAGCTGCTCACCGTCAAGTCCGACGACATGGTGGGTCGCAACGAGGCTCTCAACGCCATCGTCAAGGGCAAGCCCATCCCTCGGCCTGGCACGCCGGAGTCCTTCAAGGTGCTGGTACGGGAGCTGCAGTCCCTCTGTCTGGATGTTTCGGTCCACAAGGTGGAGACGGACAACGAGGGCCAAACCCGCAATGTGGAGGTGGATCTGATGGCCGATACTTCCAACCGTCACACTCCCTCTCGACCCACGTATGAGTCGGTTACGCCTGAGGATCTTTCCCTATCGCCTGGGGCGGCCTTTACCTTCGCCAGCCGCAGCCAAGATGAGGACGGAGAAGAGGAAGAGGAGTTTTGATTGTCGATCGGGATCCCATTCGACCTGTGAAGGAGGGTGGTGTTTACCTCTCCCTTGGGTTTAGGTAGCAGGGCAACAAGTCAGGAGAACAACGGCGATGGCCAAAACAGAGCAACGCTTTGACTATGTCAAAATCGGCTTGGCTTCTCCAGAGCGGATCATGGAGTGGGGCCAGCGCACCCTGCCCAACGGCCAAGTGGTGGGGGAAGTCACCAAGCCGGAGACCATCAACTATCGCACCCTCAAGCCGGAGATGGATGGTCTTTTTTGCGAGCGCATCTTTGGGCCGGCCAAAGACTGGGAGTGCCACTGCGGCAAGTACAAGCGCGTGCGGCATCGGGGGATCGTCTGCGAGCGCTGTGGGGTGGAGGTGACCGAGTCGCGGGTGCGCCGTCACCGCATGGGTTACATCAAGTTGGCTGCCCCCGTCACCCATGTCTGGTATTTGAAAGGGATCCCCAGCCACATCGCCACGCTGTTGGATATGCCGCTGCGGGATGTGGAGCAAGTGGTCTACTTCAACGCCTACGTGGTGGTGGATCCCGGCAACGCCCCCAATCTTTCCTACAAGCAGTTGCTGACCGAGGATCAATACCTCGAGATCGAGGATCAGATGTACGAGGAGGGCTCGGAGCTGCAACTGCCGGAGAACTGGGCCATGATCGGGGCAGAGGCCATCGAACGCCTGCTCAAGGATATCGACCTGGAAAAAGAGGCGGAGCAGTTGCGGGAGGACATCGCCGGTGCTCGCGGCCAGAAGCGGGCGCGCCTGATCAAGCGGCTGCGGGTGATCGATAACTTTATCGCCACCGGATCCCGTCCGGAGTGGATGGTATTGCGGGTGCTGCCGGTGATCCCGCCCGATCTGCGCCCGATGGTTCAGTTAGATGGGGGCCGCTTTGCCACCAGCGACCTCAACGATCTCTACCGCCGGGTGATCAACCGCAACAACCGCCTGGCCCGGCTGCAGGAGATCATGGCGCCGGAGATTATTGTGCGCAACGAAAAGCGCATGCTGCAGGAGGCGGTGGACGCGCTGATCGACAACGGTCGGCGGGGGCGCGTGGTGGCGGGGGCCAACAACCGTCCCCTCAAGTCCCTATCGGACATCATCGAGGGCAAACAGGGGCGCTTCCGGCAAAATCTGTTGGGCAAACGGGTGGACTACTCCGGGCGTTCGGTAATCGTGGTGGGGCCCAACCTGCGCATGCACCAGTGTGGGCTGCCCAAAGAGATGGCCATCGAGCTGTTCCAGCCGTTCGTCATTCACAAGTTGATCAAGCGGAACATCGTCAACAACATCAAAGCCGCCAAAAAGCTGATCCTGAGCAACGACCCGCAGGTTTGGGATGTGCTAGAGGAGGTGATCGACGGCCACCCCGTCTTGCTCAACCGCGCCCCGACATTGCACCGTCTGGGGATCCAAGCTTTTGAGCCGATCCTGGTGGAAGGGAGGGCGATTCAGCTCCACCCCTTGGTCTGCCCGGCTTTCAATGCCGACTTCGACGGCGACCAGATGGCGGTGCATGTGCCCCTGTCGTTGGAAGCCCAGGCGGAGGCACGCTTGCTGATGTTGGCCACCAACAACATCCTCTCCCCGGCCACCGGCGCTCCCATCATCACCCCCAGCCAAGATATGGTGTTGGGATGTTACTACCTGACCGCAGATAACCCCCACGCGCCCGCGGTTGAAGATCGCTACTTTGCCAGCCTCGAGGATGCTCTCATCGCCTACGACCGCGGTGTCATCGGCCTGCACAGCAAAATCTGGGTGCGCTACAACGGCCCGATGGAGCTGGGCAAGGGCGAAAAAGAGTCCGAGCCCCAGATTATCGAAGAAGCGGGCGGCACCCGCCTCAAGATCACCAACTACCGCCGCATCCGTGAGGATCAAGACGGCAACGTGATCAGCCAGTACATGCGCACCACGGCAGGTCGGATCATTTTTAACAAGGCGGTGCAAGATATTTTGTCTGCCTAGACCCACTCCCGAGCTGTCCTCTTCTTTGAAGGATGGATTGTCGGGATCCCATCGCCCAGCCGTTGTCGAGAATCTGCTGAACATATCAGCGAGGCATCATGAGTGAAAAAGGACGCCTTTCCGCCGGCCTGTCGCGTAACAACGCCGAGGCCCCTCTGCCCCCTGTGCCCTTTCGCAACTATCAAATCGGCAAAAAAGAGCTGCGCAATCTGATCGCGTGGTCGTTTGCCCGCTACGGCACCGCCCGCACCGCTCAGATGGCGGATGCCCTCAAGACCCTGGGCTTCAAATACGCCACCCAGGCCGCCGTCTCCATCAGCGTCGAGGATCTGCGCGTCCCGCCCAGCAAGCGGCAGTTGTTGGCCCAGGCGGAAGCGGAGATCGAGGCAGCTACGGAGCGCTACACCCGTGGAGAAATCACAGAGGTGGAGCGCTACCAAAAGGTGATCGACACCTGGAACCAGACCAACGACCAGATCAAGGAGGAGATGCTCAGCAACTTCCGCCAAAACGATCCCCTCAACTCCGTGTACATGATGGCCAACTCGGGAGCGAGGGGGAACGTCTCGCAGGTGCGGCAGTTGGTGGGCATGCGCGGCCTGATGGCCAACCCGCAGGGGGAGATCATCGACTTGCCGATTAAAACCAATTTCCGCGAGGGCCTGACGGTTACCGAGTACATCATCTCCTCCTATGGGGCCCGCAAGGGGTTGGTGGATACAGCCCTGCGCACCGCCGACTCCGGCTACCTGACCCGCCGTTTGGTGGACGTCTCTCAGGATGTGATCGTGCGCGAATCCGACTGCGGCACCGAGCAGGGCATTCTCCTGGAATACCTGATGGACGGGGACAAAGTGGTGGTGTCCTTGGAGGAGCGCCTGGTGGGCCGGGTGCTGGCGCGGGATGTGGTGCATCCGCAAACCCAGGAGATCATTGCCCGTCGCAACCAAGAGGTGGATCACGACCTGGCCAAAACCATCGTGGAGGCCGGCATCCGGCAGGTGATGGTGCGTTCTCCCCTCACCTGTGAGGCTAACCGCTCCGTGTGCCGCATGTGCTATGGCTGGAGCCTGGCCCACTCCCGCCTGGTGGATTTGGGAGAGGCCGTCGGGATCATCGCCGCCCAATCGATTGGGGAGCCGGGCACCCAGTTGACCATGCGCACCTTCCACACGGGGGGTGTGTTCACCGGGGAGGTGGCCCGCCAAATTCGCGCCCCCTTTGCCGGCGTGGTGCGGTTCCCGAAAAACCTGCGCACCCGCCCCTTCCGCACCCGCCACGGCGATGACGCTCTCCAGGTGGAGGTGAACAACCAAATCGTCTTGGAAGGCCCAGACGGCCAGCGGGAAGTCTTCGACATGACCCAGGGATCCACCCTGCTGGTGCGGGACGGAACCCAGGTGCAGCGGGATCAGTTAATTGCGGAGGTGTCGCTGGCCAAGGCCAGCCGCAAGAGCACCGAAAAAGCCCAGAAAGAGGTGGTGGCCGACCTGGCCGGCGAAATTCGCTTTGCCGATCTGCCCATCGAGGAGAAGACCGACCGCCAGGGGAACACCACCTACACCGCCCAGCGGCAGGGGTTGATCTGGGTGATGTCCGGCCAGGTGTACAATCTCCCGCCGGGGGCCGAGCCGGTGGTGAAAAACGGGGATCGGGTGCAGGCGGGGGATGTAATCGCCGAAACCTCGCTGGTGACGGAGCACGGCGGCATTGTGCGGCTGCCGGAGCGCAGCGACACCAAAAGTGGGCGCGAGGTGGAGATCATCAACGCTTCTGTGGTGCTGCACGAGGCGCGGGTGCGGGTGGAATCCCACCAGGGCCGGGAGCAATTTTTGCTGGATACCGCCAGCGGCCAGACCTTCGTGCTCAAGGCCACGCCGGGCACCAAAGTGGGCAACGACGAAGTGGTGGCAGAGCTGATCGACAACCACTTCCGCAGCCAGACGGGGGGCTTGGTGAAGTTTGCCGGCATTGAGGTGGCACGGCGTGGCAAGGCCAAGCAAGGTTACGAAGTCATCCAGGGTGGCACCCTGCTGTGGATCCCGGAAGAGACCCATGAGGTGAACAAAGACATCTCCCTATTGAACGTGGAGGATGGCCAGTACGTAGAAGCCGGCACCGAGGTGGTGAAGGACATCTTCTGCCAAAATGCCGGCGTTGTCGAGGTCATCCAGAAAAACGACATTTTGCGGGAGATCGTCATCAAGCCGGGATCCCTGCATCTGGTGGACAACCCCGCCGATTTGGAGGTGAAAAGCGGCACCCTCATCCAGCCAGGGCAACAGGTGCTCAGCAGCATCGTTCCCGACCAACTGGTCTATCTGGAGCATGTGGAAACCCCCGAAGGCCCAGGCTTGCTGCTGCGCCCGGTGCAGGAGTACGAAATCCCCGACCGACCCTCGGTGCCCAGCCAGGAGTCCACCAGCGAGTCCGGCCGCTCCATTCGCCTGCGGGCGGTGCAGCGGGTTCCCTTCAAAGATGGAGAGCGCGTGAAGTCGGTGGGGCCGGTGGAGCTCCTGCGCACGCAACTGGTGCTGGAGATCGATACCGACGCCCCGCAACTGAAGGCCGATATTGAGCTGATCCAAGATGAGAAGGATCCCAGTATCCGCCGCCTGCAACTGGTCATTCTGGAAACCCTGCTGCTGCGCCGCGATGTGGAAGCAGATCTGACGCAGGGGAGTACCCACACGCGGCTGTTGGTGAGCGAGGGAGACAACATCGCCAGAGGAGATGTGATCGCCCGCACCGAGATTCAGGCCAAAAAAGCCGGGATCGTGCAAGGGATCCGCCAGGGCGCAGAAGTGGTGCGGCGGGTTCTGGTGGTTACTGACGACGACCTGCTGACGGTGCCCCTGGCGGGCCCGGCCAGCGTCGAGGTGGGAGCGCTGGTGCGGGCCAGAGACGAGCTGGCTCCGGGGATCCCTGCTCCCGAGTCGGGGCAAGTGATGCAGGTAACCGATGGCCAAGTGGTGTTGCGGGCGGCACGGCCCTACTTGGTGTCGGCGGGCGCCATTTTGCAGGTGCGGGATGGGGATCTGGTGCAGCGGGGGGATTCTTTGGCCCTCCTGGTGTTTGAGCGGGCCAAGACGGGGGATATCATTCAAGGTCTGCCGCGGATCGAGGAGCTGCTGGAGGCCCGCAAGCCCAAGGAAATGTGCGTTTTGGCCAGGCGGCCCGGCACGGTGCAACTGAGCTGGCGAGGAGAAGAGCCGGATCTGCGGGTCATCGAAGCCGATGGCACGGTTACCGAGTATTCGGTGATGCCGGGGCAAAATCTGATCGTGGTCGATGGCCAACCGGTGCAAGCAGGGGATCCCCTTACCGATGGCCCCGCCAATCCCCACGACCTCTTGGAGATCTACTACGAGTACCATCGCCAAACCTTGGGAGATGACCAAGCAGCGCAGTTGGCTTTGCGGGAGGTGCAGCGCTTTTTCGTGAACGAAGTGCAGAATGTCTACCGCTCGCAAGGGGTGGAGATTGCCGACAAACACATCGAGATCGTGGTGCGCCAGATGACCTCGAAGGTGCGGGTGGATGACGGCGGCGATACCATCCTGTTGCCGGGCGAGCTGGTGGAGCTGCGGGAAATCCAGCAAACCAATGCCAACATGGCCTTTACCGGGGGAGCGCCGGCCAAGTACACGCCCGTCTTGCTGGGGATCACCAAGGCCAGCTTAAACACCGACAGCTTCATCTCGGCGGCTAGCTTCCAGGAGACCACGCGGGTGCTGACGGAGGCGGCCATCGAGGGCAAGTCGGACTGGCTGCGGGGGCTGAAGGAGAACGTGATCATCGGGCGTTTGATCCCCGCGGGCACCGGCTTCAGCACCTACGAGGAGATGGCGCCAGAACCGGAGCCGGAGGAAGAGGAGGAGCCTGTCGTGCTGCCGGAGCTGCCGCCCCGTTTGATCTTGGAAGACGACCAGCTCATCGACGACTCCACCCCTGCTTTTGACGAGCTGGAGGAGGATGAGGAAGAGGAGTGAGGCGCTGGAGCTCTCGGATTGGGCCCCTTTGCAAGCTGAAATCGTCCGTTGCCGTCGCTGTCCCCGCCTGGTGGCTTGGCGAGAAGGGGTTGCCCAGCAAAAGGTGGCCCGTTTTTGCGACCAACTCTACTGGGGCCGACCGGTGCCGGGGTTTGGGGATGTGCAGGCGCGGCTGTGGATGATCGGCTTGGCGCCAGCCGCCCATGGGGGCAACCGCACAGGCCGGGTGTTTACTGGGGATCCCAGCGGGGATTGGCTATTTCGCGCCCTGTACCGGGCCGGGTTTGCCAATCAACCCACCTCAATCCACCGGGAGGATGGCCTGCAATTGCGGGATTGCTACATCTCAGCCGTGGTGCGCTGCGCGCCGCCCCAGAACCGTCCCACTGCCGCAGAAGCCGAAGCCTGCCTGGGCTATCTGAGGCGCGAGCTGGAGCTGTTGACCCAGGTGCGGGTCATCTTGGCGTTGGGCCATTTTGCCTTTCGCTACACCTTGGCGCTCTTGCCGCCTCTCAGGCCCCGCCCCCGCTTTGGCCACAACTGCGTCATTCCTTTGGGAGAGGGTCGCTATTTGCTGACGTCTTACCACCCCAGCCGCCGCAACACGGCCACCAAGCGGTTGACAGAGGCGATGCTGGACGCCGTCTTTGAGCGGGCGCAGCAGTTGTTGTCCCCATCTCCGCCATCCACCCCCCTGATCGAGTTTTGAGCTAAAGATTCTGCAGTGGCCGGACGTTTTGCCAAAGGCTGGAGTCGTTGCCGCCCCTCACCCCCAACCCCTCTGCCCCAAGGGGAGAGGGGAGCTGGAGATCAACGGAGGGGCTGTTTCATAGCCACTTGCAATGGCAGCGACTACCTTGCTGAGCCGCCGGGCCCGGCAGGGATCAAGCCGGCTGCCAGGTTTCCAGGCGGTAGGCGCTGTCCCAAAACAGCCATTCCAGACGGGAGGCGGCTACGAAGGCGGCGGTCATCTTTTCCCGCATCGCCGCTGTGGTCCGCGCAGCCAAGGAGTCGGTGAGGTCGAGGGCCTGTTGCACCACCTGGGCAAATTCTTCCCCCGCGTAGGTGTCGATCCATTGTTGGTAAGGATTGTTGGGCTTGGCGGTGCGGTAAATGGCGGATCCCACCTCGCGATAGATCCAAAAACAGGGCAGCACGGCGGCCATGGCCACCTCGTAGGGATCCAAGGCAGCCGAGGCCAATAGAAAACGGGTGTAGGCGAAGCAGGCAGGAGCGTAGGTTGTCTCCGGCTGGATGTCGTAGAGGCGAAAGTAACTCTCGTGCAGGCTGCGTTCGGCCACAATGGCCCCCAGGGCAAAGTTCAAGAAACTCACCACCCGCTCAGCCCCTTCAGAACGAGCCCCGATCAAGGCGAGGGCGCGGGCAAAATCGGTGAGATAAAGAGCATCTTGCTGCAAATAAAACTGGAAGCGCTGCCGCGAGAGGCTGCCTGCCGCCAACTCACGGTTAAAGGGGTGATCCAAGATCTGTTGGTAGATAGGCTCGATCGTCTGCCAGAGGTGGGTGGTAAAGGATTGGGACATGGTGGCTCTCTCGCGGCGTTGTCTATTTTTCTACCGCTTTTCAGAGGGTCGGCCTAGCTGGAGCTAGGCTTCCGGCATAAGGGGGCGGAAGCCGTGCTTGCGAGACAGTTGACCGATTAGATCCAGTTTTTCCAGGGTGATCAAGTTGCGGCCCCAACTGAAATTGGTGTACAGGCCCTCAAACTCCAGCAGCATCGACTCGGCGAAGCAGGCAAAGAGCTGACGGGCCGGGTTGGCCACATTCAAAAACTGCATGATGTTCCATTCAATATCCAAAGAGTGCTCCACCATCCCCCCATCAATGACGTAAAGTCCCTTGCGTTGCAAGTTAGAGGCAATGTTTTTCGGGTAGCCGCCGTCAATGATCACACAGGGATCCGGCAACACCTGCGGATCGAGGGTCATGCCTTGGCTCATGCTGGCCACCCAAACGATAAAGTCGGCGCGCGGCAGGGCCTCTTCCAGCGAACAGATCTCCCCCTGCTTGAGCTTGGCCTGCAACTCTTCTAGGCGCCGCCGCTCCCGGGCGATGAGCAACAATTTGCCCAGGTGGGTGTGGGCTATCAACCACCGACAGATGGCGCTGCCGATATCTCCGGTCGCCCCCACCACCGCAACCGTAGCGGCTGCCAAGTCCATGGCGTAGCGCTGGGCCGCCAACTGTAGCTGCTGACAGATGATGTAGGCGGTGTGGGTGTTGCCGGTGGTAAAGCGTTGGATCTCCAAGTCGATGTTGCGGACTCGCCTGAGACTGTCAAGGCGGAAATTCTCGAAAATAATGCTGCTAAACCCCCCCAGAGCGGTGATGTTCAGGCCGCGCCGCTGGGCCAGAGCCATCGCGTTCAAAACTTTCCGACAGGCCGCCTTCACCCGTCCCCCCGCCAACATTTCCGGCAAGAAACAGGATTCGACGTACTGCCCATAAATCTTTTGGCCGGTAATGCTGGTTACCGTAATCTCGTCCACCACCTGCGGGGGAGCCATGCACCAGAACTCTAGGTCGCTCTCCGCATATTCGGAATAGCCCAGCTTGTCTGCCACCCGCTTCGCATGAGCCAGGCTGGTCAGGTGCCCGATCAGGCCGAACATAGAGGTTTACTCGCTTGCATGACTAATGGATCGCATCAGGATCCCATCAAAACACGTCCATACGCGGGAGAGGTAGGGATCCCCGACAGCCGGGCTGAAACTCCAGTCCAGCAGCAGAGGATGGATACCGGGTTGGGTCACGCTGCCCGCAAACCCTGGGCCGAGAGGCGCATCACCTCGCGGGTGCTGAAGCCGATGTTGGCCAGCGCCTCGCCATAGGCAATCATAAAGTCCTCGACGATGGCCTCGCGATCCATATAGATGGCTTCCACATCCTCGTCTACCTGCTGCAGCATCTGCCAGACCAGGGGCAGGTTCTGGGCATTGGCCGCTTCGATCTGAGCTTTGACCTCGGCAAAGTGTTCGCCCAGCCAGCGCTCGCCAAAGTTCAGGTGCAAATACTCGTCTTTGACCACTCCCTCGGTGATCTTGCGGGCAAACTCATCGGCAACCGGGATGTAGATGTTGTAGGCGGCAATGGCAAAGCACTCGATGATCAAAGACTGAATGACAAAACAGGAGACCAGATCCCCTGCCGCCGCGGCGCTTTGGAAATTGTTGCGCAAAGGGGCGAAGAAAGCGAGGGCAAACTCCCTATCCGGCTCTATTTGCAGGTTTTTGCCGCAGGATTGGAAGCCTTTCATGTGCCGCAATTCCATTTTGGCCAGCTTGCGCAGCTCTTCTGCTGCTTCCGGCAGCAGTTCGGCCAGCTTGAGGTAGTTGTCGTGGGCTTCTTGTTCCCCTTCGATGACAATGCCATTGATGCGGGAGTAGGCCTGCCGATAAACCGCGCTGCCGTAGTCCAGGGTGGTGCCACCCTCGCTAGCCAAGGGCTGGGGGGGATTGGGCAGGACGTTCGCCGGGGCCATACTCATGCATCTCCTCTCGCTGTGGTTTGGCTGTTGTGGATTGTTGGTTGCGGATGTCCAGCAACGGCATCGCTCTTCTAACAGGATAGCCGTAGCTGCTGCAGAATGGGTGGGATCCCTTCTGATTCAGAATGGGGGTCTGCTAGCGTGAGTGCTCAGGTGCCGTTGGGGAGCCTGCTGTATGTCTGCTCTTGGGGATGGCCTGAACCAACTGCGGCAGTTGCTGGTGGAGTTGGAGGAACAGTCCCTCGATCAACCGATTGGCAGCGCCGAGGAGGTGTTGCAGGCGATCGAGCTGGCGACGGCTTTTGAGCTGTTCGAGGCGGAAAGCAGCCGTTTGCTGCTGCAGATTGTGGCCAATCTCTGGGATCGAGTACGGCAACAGGATCTGTCTTCAGAAGAGATTGAGACGGTCTCGGAGAAGTTGCGGGCGGTGGGCTATACCCATTCTGAGATCCAGGAGATCCTCGATCTGGAGCCGGAACTCTAGGCTTGCACCATGCCCAGCTCTGCCGGGGCGACATCTGCTTCTATTTGGGTGGTGCTGTCGTAGCAGGCCCCGCGCAGGTTGGCCAGCTTGAGTTTGCACTGGGCAAGAAGGGATCCCTTTAAGTTGGTTCCGGTGAGATTGGCCCCCGCCAAGTCCGCTTGGCTGAGATCGGCACCGCTCAAGTCCGCTTCGGCCAGGTTGGCTCCACGCAAGTTGGCTCCCTGCAGTCGGGATCCCTGCAACTTGGCCTTTTCTAGATTGGCCAGGCGCAGGTTGGATCCCTGCAGATCGGCTTGGCTGAGGTCGGCACCGCTCAAGTAGGCCCGCTCCAGATTGGCAGAGGCCAGCTTGGCCTGCCGGAGAATAGCCCCCCCCAAATCGATCCCGGCCAGGTCGGCCCCGGCCAGGTCAGCCCCGGTTAGTTGGCTGTTGCTGAAGTCGCGCTCGCCGCTGCCGTAGCGTTGCAGCAGCTCTGCCCCAGTTTCTACCATCGCCGTTTTCCACGCCAGACGAATTGGATCCTACCCAGGAATGGAAGGGCCGCCAAGAGCAGGCTACGATGGGCGCAAGCCGTTTTCTGGGATCCCCACTGATGAGCTTGCCCCGTGTGCCCCGAACTCGCCCCCGCCCCAAACTGCGCTCGATCCCGCGCCGCCAAACCGAATCCGCCCTCTATGCCGAAATGCAGCAGCTCACCGTGGAAAAGCAGCGCCTCAACCAGGAGCTGGAGTCTATCCAAGAGCGGCAAGGGCAAATTCAGTCCCGGCTCCAGGAAATCGAGCAGGCCATGCAACACCTCCAGCAGCAGGCAGAAGCTTTTCGGGATCCTGCCCCCGCCTCTGAACCGGCCAAGCTCAGATCCCGTCCCTGCCGCTTCCCGCCCATGACCTTCGAGTATTGAGGGATCCCCACTTAAATCACATCGCTCCATTCTCAGAGAGCC
>NZ_JANSJJ010000157.1:0-713 GCF_047502715.1 Synechococcus sp. H55.10 | reverse complement strand
TACCAGCGGGTACGAAGTGATTGCCTACATCCCAGGGGAGGGGCACAACCTCCAAGAGCACTCGGTCGTGCTGGTTCGGGGTGGCCGGGTGAAGGACCTACCGGGGGTGCGTTATCACATTGTGCGGGGCGCTCTGGAGTGTGCCGGTGTAGACAAACGTCGTCAGGGTCGCTCCCTCTACGGCGCCAAACGGCCTAAGAAAGGCGCCGCCCAAACCGCTTCCAAAACCCCTCAAAAAGGAGGTAAAAAATGAGACGAAGTACGCCGGAGCCCCGCTCCATTCAGCCGGACCCGAAGTTTGGTAGTGAGCTCGTCGCTCGCCTGGACAATAAGATTATGCGGGATGGCAAAAAAACCAGAGCTTATAAGATATTTTACACCGCTCTGGACATCATTGCGCGTAAGACCCAGCAAAATCCCCTGGATGTCTTTCAGGCCGCGGTGAATAATGCTATGCCGCTTTTAGAGGTGCGGCCCCGCCGGGTAGGCGGTGCTACCCTCCAGGTGCCGGTAGAACCTACCCCGCATCGGCGGCTTTCCCTCTCTATGCGGTGGATCATTGATGCGTCACGCAAGCGTCCCGAAAAAACCATGGCCGAACGGCTCGCCAACGAGCTCATCGCCGCCGCTAAAAACGAGGGCGCTGCCATCAAAAAACGCGACGAGACGCATCGCATGGCCGAAGCCAACAAAGCCTTTGCCCACTTTAGATT
>NZ_JANSJJ010000156.1:0-715 GCF_047502715.1 Synechococcus sp. H55.10 | reverse complement strand
GCAAAGGGCAGGCCACCAGCGCCATGCTCGCCTCCTGGGTGGCCCAGGCCAGCAGCGATCCGCCAGGGATCAGCGTGGCCGTGGCTAAGGATCGGGCAATTGAGTCCTTCCTACAGGTGGGGGATACCTTTGTCCTTAACGTGTTGCAGGAGGGCCACTACCAGCCCTTAATGCGCCACTTCCTAAAGCGCTTCCCGCCGGGAGCTGACCGCTTTGCCGGCATCAAGACCTACCCCGCCGCTAACGGATCCCCTATCCTTGCCGATGCCCTGGCCTACCTGGAGTGCCGCGTGGTCAGCCGCCTGGAAACCAGCGACCACTGGGTAGTGTACAGCACCCTGGAAGCCGGACGGGTCTCCAGCCCTGAGGGCCTCACCGCCATCCACCATCGCAAGGTGGGAAATCATTACTGAACCCCTGATCCCCCTCCCTGAGGAGAAATAGCTGTCCTGCTGCCGCAAGCACTTCCCCCCTTTCAATAGGACACTCGGTAGACCAGCCCGTTGGCACGTAGGAAAAAAGGGCTACCTTCTCCCAAAGGGATCCCGGCTGGCTGCAGGGGAAAAGGCAGCTCTTCTGGTCTTTGTTCCGCCTTCTGAGAGAGGCGGTAGAAGATCCCCTCGAACCTACAAAAGGGAACCTCCGCAGCAGCATGCTGCTGTTGCCAGCGCTGGTAGGGGCTGAGCCGAGCTTCCCTCCGGTCGATGTCCGGCGG
>NZ_JANSJJ010000155.1:0-108888 GCF_047502715.1 Synechococcus sp. H55.10 | reverse complement strand
GGGGTGTTCGGGGGGCGGGGCGCGTCCCGCGCCGCGCGCCTCCCACACCCCGGGGAGGGGGGGTGCTGGGGCGCGCCCCCCCCCCCCCCCCCCTCTGGGAGAGGGGCTGGGGGTGAGGGTCAATCGGAAGGCGGCTGAGAGACTTTTGGGTTCTCAGAGTTTGCAGTTGGCAGGGCCTCTTGGACGCGGGTTGGGGAAAGAGAAGACCGCTGTTGCCAGCGCCACAGGATCCCGGCCATGACCAAGGTGGGCGAGACGATCATGGCGAGGATCACCGGCAGGGTCTCCGGCAAGGCCAGATAGGGGCCACCGTATTTGATGGCCGCGCTGATAACCGCAGCGGCCACCATCAATTGCAGGGCAAACCAGAGGGTTTTGGGTTTCATGGTTGGCTGGGATCCCCTACCATGGCCGTGAGGATACCGGCAACGCTCTCCAGATCTTCCGGTACTCGGTACAAGGTCAAGTCTTGTCGGATTGTCTGTGGATCCCCAAGGATCTGTCCGAATTGCCAGGTAGATCCGATGGTGACGGCGCCGTAGATCCGCGTTTGCGGCTCCACCTGGGCCAGGGCGATCATCTCCACCGCCATTTGGACAAAAGCCCGAGTCAGATCGTCCTTTTTGGCTTCCACCACCAGCAGGATGTTCTTGCCGCGCAATAGATAATCGAGGCTGCCTTTCAGCATTGGTGACGACAAAAGCCCTACTCAATCTGGCACGGCTAGGGCGGCGGCAATCCGCTCTTTCAGGGTAGCCACCACTTCCTCAATGGGAATTTCTACCGCTTGGCCGGTGGCCCGCTCGGCCAATTCCACCTTGCCCTGCTTAAGACTGCGCCCGGTGGTAAGGCGGTAAGGGATCCCGATGAGATCCGCATCTTTGAACTTGACGCCGGCCCGCTCGTCCCGGTCGTCCCAGAGGGTCTCGATGCCGGCAGCAGCCAGTTCCTGCACCAACTTTTCCGCCACCTGCATCTGCTCCGGGTCAGAGACGTTAGGCACCACCACCACCACGTGATAGGGGGCAATGGCCACCGGCCAGATGATCCCATGGGCATCGTGGGATTGTTCCACCGCCGCCTGGGCCAGGCGCGATACCCCAATGCCGTAGCAGCCCATCCACAGCGGCTGCTCGACGCCCTGCTCGTCGGTAAAGGTGGCCCGCATCGGCAGCGAAAACTTGAGGCCCAACTGGAAGATGTGCCCAATCTCGATGCCACGGGCGGTTTCCAGAATCTGGTCGGGGTTGAGCAGACAGCGATCCCCCGCCTGGGCTTTGCGCACGTCCACCACCTCCGGCAGAGGGTACTGCTCGCCCCAGTTGGCCCCCACCACGTGCCGCCCCACCTGGTTGCTGCCGGTTACAAAGTTTTTCAGCAGGGCTGCCGTCTGGTCAACTAGGCGCAAGATCTGAGGGGCAAAGTGTTTCTGCCGGCCCAGGCAGCTATCCGGTAGGTCGGGGGCGATGTAGCCCACCGGGATCGGATCCCCTTGCCAGCTTTTCTGGATCTCCGCGTCCGCCAGGGTGAGGGTGAGCAATTTGTGGGCCTGGTAACGCTCCGCCAGACGGCTGAGGTGGTTGGCCAGTTTTACCTCATTCACCTCTTGATCGCCGCGAATGCTCAGCAGCACCACCACCCGCAGGCCGTTGTCGTAAAGGGCTTGGTAGAGGACGTTTTTGACAATCAGAGTGGGGGAGATCTTCAAGAAATCGGCCAGCTTCTCGATGGTTTCGGTTCCCGGCGTGTCCAGAACCTGGAAGGTGGTGTAGGGGGAGTCTGCTGCCGGTGGCGGAAGGGAGACGGCCTTCTCCACATTGGCGGCATAAGAGCCATCGGGGGTGTAGAGGATCTCGTCTTCGCCGGCAGAGGCCAACACCATAAACTCCTGAGAAGCCGCGGATGGCCCGCCAATGGCTCCGGCGTCGGCATCCACCACGCGAAACTCCAGCCCGCAGCGGCGCAGGATGCGGCTGTAGGCCCGGTACATGTCCTGGTAGGTCTGGCGCAGGCTCTCTTCGTTGGCGTGGAAGGAGTAGGCGTCTTTCATGATGAATTCCCGCCCACGCATCAGGCCAAAGCGGGGCCGGATCTCGTCGCGGAACTTGGTCTGGATTTGATAGAGGGTCTGCGGCAACTGGCGATAGGAGCGGATCAGATCCCGCGCCAGCAGGGTGATCACCTCTTCATGGGTGGGGCCCAGTGCCTGCTCGCGTCCCTGCCGATCTTTGAGGGCAAACATGATCCCTTCGGCTTGGGTGTACACGTCCCAGCGGCCCGATTCCCGCCAGATCTCCGCCGGCTGCAACTGGGGCAGCAGACACTCCTGAGCGCCAATGGCGTTCATCTCTTCCCGGACAATGTCCGAGATCTTCTGCAGCACCCGCCAGAGGAGCGGCAAATAGGTGTAGATCCCCGGGGAGAGCCGCCGGATAAAGCAGCCCCGCAGCAGCAACTTGTGGCTGGGCAGTTCTGCTTCGGCGGGATCCTCCCGCAGCGTCACAAACAACATCTGGCTCAGTCTCTGGCTCTGTTGCATCCATTTCCTCCCTCTGGCCACTTAAGATTTTCTCCATTGCTTTGGGGGGAAACTCTCCCCAGGGCTCCCTTGGGGCTGGGATCCCTGAAACTCTACCACCGGCTGGGACTAGGCAGGAGCCAGTGTCCGTCGCTTGGTGACCATCTGGTAGACCTCGATGATGTCCCCCTCTTGCCAAGCGTGGAACTTCTCGATGCCGATCCCGCACTCGAAACCGGCGGCCACCTCCCGCACGTCGTCTTTGAAGCGCTTGAGGGAGTCGAGGCGTCCTTCGTAAACCACCTCCCCTTTGCGGCGAACCCGCACCAGAGCATTGCGCTGCACCTTGCCGGAGAGCACGTAGCTGCCGGCAACCGCACCGCGGCTGATGGGGATCACCATGCGCACTTCCGCCTGGCCCAAGGGCTCTTCCACCTCCTCCGGCTCCAGCAGGCCCTCCATCGCTGCCCGCAAGTCGTCCAGCAGGTTGTAGATGATGTCGTATTCGCGCACATCCACCCCCTTGTCGTCGGCAGCCTGCCGCGCGCCGGGAGCCAGGGTGGTGTTGAAACCCAGGATGATCGCGTCGCTGGCCGCCGCCAAATCCACGTCGGTCTCTGTGATCTCCCCGGGGGCCGCCAGCAGCACCCGCAACTGCACTTCCTCTTGGGGCAAATCCCGCAGCGCTGTCTGGATGGCCTCGGCGGATCCCTGCACATCCGTCTTGATAATGAGGTTCAACTCCTTGAGCTGGCCTTCTTGGGCCTTGGCAGAAATGCTGCCCAAGCTGACGCGACGAGACAGCAGCGCCTGTTGCAAACGGGTTTGCCGCAGCGCCTCCGCCCGCTCTTGGGCAATGCGACGGGCTTCTTTTTCGTCGGTGTAAACCTGAAACTCGTCACCGGCTGCTGGAACCTCATCCATACCCAGCAGTTGCACCGCCGAAGATGGCCCGGCCTCTTGCAATCGCTGACCGCGATCGTCCATCATCGCCTTGACCCGGCCCAAGACGGCACCGGCCACCAGCGTATCCCCCACCCGCAGGGTACCGTTCTGCACCAACAGAGTGGCCACCGGCCCGCGGGCTTTGTCCAGGTGGGCTTCGATCACCGTGCCGCGGGCAGGACGGTCGGGGTTGGCCTGCAGCTCCGCCACATCGGCCACCAACAGGATCATCTCCAGCAGGGCGTCCAGGTTGCGGCGGGTGAGGGCGCTCACCTCTACCATGGGTGTATCCCCACCCCACTCCTCTGGCAACAGCCCGTGTTCCGCCAACTGCTGCTTGATGCGCTCCGGCTGGCTGCCGGGCTTGTCGATCTTGTTGATGGCCACGATGATCGGCACCTGGGCCGCACGAGCATGGCTGATCGCCTCCAGCGTCTGCGGCTGCACCCCATCGTCGGCAGCCACCACCAAAACGGCAATGTCGGTGACGCGGGCGCCGCGGGCGCGCATGGCGGTAAAAGCCTGGTGGCCGGGAGTATCTAGGAAAACTATGCGCCGCTTCTGGCCTTCAAAGTCCACATCCACGTGGTAGGCGCCGATGCGCTGGGTGATCCCGCCAGCCTCGCCCTGGGCCACCTTGGTGTCGCGGATGGCATCGAGCAGGGTGGTTTTGCCGTGGTCTACGTGGCCCATGATGGTCACCACTGGCGGACGCAAGACCAGATGGTCGATGTCCTCCACGTCCAGCATCTCGGTTTTTTTGACTTCGGATTCTGCCTTTGGCCGGCGAACCTCGTACCCAAACTCTGTGGCTACCGACTCGGCCAGCGACTCGTCCAAAACCTGATTGATGGTCACCATCACCCCCTTGAAAAAGAGGGTTTTGATGATCTCAGTTTCGGCCACACGCAGGCGGTGGGCCAATTCCTGAACGGTTAGGCTGCCCTCCAAGAGCAACACCTTCTCTGCCGGCAAGGACTCCGTCTCGCCGACACGAACAGCAGTGTTGGCTTCGGCGGAGGTAGATGGCTGCTGCGAGCGGGCAGCGGGACGGGGACGGGCAGTGGGAGCAGCCGTTGCCGCAGGTGGACGATAGGAAGGAGGCTTGGCAGTAGGACGGGCCAAGGGCTTGAGGGCGTTCAACTCAGCCTGCTTGACCGCCGAAATGACGGCCATGGGATCCAAATCCAAGCCATCCCCGTCTCCTTCCCCTCGTCTGCGGCTGCGTTTGCGCTTGGCCTGAGTGCGGCTGGCCCGTCGTTCGAGGGCTTGCAGTTCCTCGTCCTCTTCTTCTACCGTCTTGCGCTTGATTTTGGGCGCAGCAGGCCGCACGGGAGCTTCAGCCAACACCGGGGTGGGGCGTTCCTCAGGGATCCTTTCTGGCAAGGGAGTGGCGGCATCCGGGTCGAGGGGGGCTGGCTTGGCCACAGGACGGGTAGGAGGCCCCACCAGTTCTATCCGCCGCTGTGGACGAGGAGCTTCACCGGCTTTGCTGCTGCCGGAGCTCTCTTCCTTCTTGACTGCCGGCGGGCGCGGCTCAGGGCGACTGCTGGGACGAACGGGTGCGCCCACCAGTTGTGGACGCGGGCGCTGTGCAGGCTGATGAGAAGGCGCTTTCTCTTCTCCAGGCCGAGGGGCACGGCTGAGGGATGGGGCTTCCGGGGGGCGAGGGAGCTCAGAAACCTGTTGCGGAGATCCAGGAGGCTCTGCCGGTGGTTCCGTCTCGGTGGCAGCTCGTCGAGGGGGCGTGAGCACAGTTGGGCGCTTGGGCACAGGACTGGGTTCCGAGCTGCTGGCTTTGGCCGTTGTAGGCTCAGGGCGAACGGGAGGAGCTGCCGGTTGAGGCAGGCTATCCGGCTTTTGGGCGGCCTCAGATGAAGGGGCAGGGGAGTTGACTTGTCGCCGCGGCGGGCCGATGAGCTGAGCGCCACCGGCGGAGACTCGCTCAGGTCGAGACAGGGAAGGTTTGGCAGCCGGCGGAGCGGCAGCGGGGTTGGCCTCGCCAACTGGGGCTTGCTGCTGAGCAGGCGCAGGCCGGCGAATGCCGACGATCGCGCTGGCGGTGCCGGGCCCTTTCTGGGGAGGGCGCTCACTGGCTTTGGCTTCAGCAGGAGGCTCCGGCGGCGGGTTGTCCCATTGGGGTTTGGGCCGGGGCTGAGAAGGTTTCACAATGCGGGGGGCGCCCAGCTTGCTGCGCACCAACTCGGCTTGCTCCGGAGAAATGGTGCTGCTGTGGGTTTTGAAAGGGATCCCCAGTTGCTCACAAACCTCCAACACATCCCGACTGTCGCGCCCCATTTCCCGGGCAATGTCATAAAGTCGAACTTTATCGGTCATTCGTCTGCTAGCCTCTGCTCCTTTCTACTTGTCAGTTTTACTATCCAAATAATTAGTGGGTAGGACTGAACCTGTTGGGTGTGTGGGCGCTTCCTCCGGTACATCGACAGCGTCTCGGCGATCCTTCAAGGACGCAGACTGGAGGGAATCTAAGTCCGAAGCTGCTTTGGAAACATCCGCAGAGGACATAAAGTTAAGACAACCGGGGAAGGAACCAACATCAACAGCGCTTTTAGAATAACCTTTCTGCGGCTCATACAGACCAGCCTCGGCTGACCCAGCCAACCCCCATTCTGACAGTTGAGAGGGGCTGCCGTGTAGTTCACAACTGGATGAACCTAAAAAGGTGTCTCAATATCTTACCTTGGCCAATTCTGGAGCTGCCTAGGTTTTGTCTGAAGCACTGGCCTCCGGAGGTGATGTTTCCCAGGGGCCTTGGGCCTCAGAATCGCGCAGCAGTTGCTGCTCCAGCCGCTGAAACACCGAATCGGGCACAGGTGCTTTGAGGGCTCTGCTCATCTGTTGCTTGCGTCGGGCTGCCTGCAAACATTCTAGCCGGCGACAGACATAGGCAGAACGCCCCATACCCTGATCCAAAAGCACTTGGTGGGAGTCAAATTGTCGAACCAGCCGCCACAATTGCGAGCGAGGAAACAACTGGCGACAGCCTACGCAACGACGCAACGGATCGGCACCCAGCAAAAGGCTCTATCCTGCCAACACAACACAAATAACCCTCTCCAGCCTACTTCAGATCCGGCAGGCGCGATTGCAGAAACTCAAAGAAACGCTCCACCAAGTAGGGATCCCGCCATCCCCTTGCCGTCTCTTCCCGCAGGATGCCCATGGCCTCTTGAACGGTGAAGGCTCGCTTGTAGGGTCGCTCCGAGGTAAGGGCGTCGTAGATATCGGCAATCTGGAAGATGCGGGCCACGAGTGGAATCTCTTCTCCCTTGAGGCCGTCGGGATAGCCGCTGCCGTCCCAACGCTCGTGGTGGTGACGGATGAGGGGCAGCACATCCTTCATGGTGCGCAGCGGGCGGCAGATTTCCTCTCCGATCAAGACGTGGGATTTCATCACTTCCCACTCTGCCGGCGTATGTTTGCCCGTTTTACCCAAGATGGCATCGGGTATGCCCACTTTGCCGATGTCGTGCAGGTAGCCTCCCCAGGTCAGCACCTTGATCAGGGGACGGGGTAGCTGGAGAAACTCGCCGAAGCTCTTGGCCAGTTGTGCCAGGCGCTCACAGTGATCCCCAGTGGTGGGATCCCGACTTTCTACGCTGCGGGCAATGGCGAACAAAACCTGGGCAGCATGATCCAAGTCTTCATTGAGGTGCTTTTGGCGAACGAGGGAACGCACCCGCGCCAACAATTCCGACTCGTCAAAGGGCTTGCTCAAGAAATCATCGGCTCCAGCCTCGATGCCGCGCACGCGATTTGTGCGGTCGCTGGCCGCCGTGATCAACACCACCGGGATCAGGCGCGTCTCCTCATCAGCTTTGATGCGGCGACAGACCTCGAACCCATCCAACCCCGGCATCATCACATCCAGCAAGATCAGATCCGGCTGGAAGGTTTGCAACATCTGCAGGGCTTGATGGCCACTTTCGGCCTCGCTGACCCGATAGCCAATGCTCTCCAACAGATCCCCCAGCAACAGGCGACTGTAGGGCTGGTCATCCACGATCAGTAGGTGGCCAGCCTCAGCCTGATCCGCAGCAGGTGTAACGGGGATGCCAACCGTTACCGGCATCTTGAGTTCGGTCGATTGGGCAGGGGAAAAGCTGCTCACCATACATCGCAGTTGCAACACCTCTAGGCTAATCCCACTGCCAAAGGCAGAACATCGGTCTTTGTACTGAGCTCTCATCGATCCAAGGCTCTGGGGGCGTCGTACAGGGTCCACCCAGATATCCCGGCAATCCGCTTCTGGGTACAAACGGCCCAGGGCGCGCGTGTCCTCTGGGCATGGTGGTCTGGGGAAAAAGAGCCGGGATCAGCTCAGTTGGCAACCCTCAACCGACATCGATCAACTCATGGGATCCCCAGCCGGGGGCAACCTGAGCCGCTCTGAGAATAAAGGCAGCCAGATTTTTCAGGGCTTCGTCGTCCATCCAGGAAGGGGGCACGGGGCGGCATCCATAGCTGAAATCCGAGCCATCGTAGCTGCGGGGATCCCTCTGATACTCCACCAAAGCTTGAATCGTATCTCGGGGTGGGGTGGCACCGCGCAAGTCCTTCAAGGAGAGGGAAATGTTGGGAGCTGGCAGGGTGGAGCCGCCCACATGGCAGTTCAAGCAGGCGGACTGAAAACGATTTTTGCCATCCGTGAGCTGCTCTGGAGTAAAGGTGAGGGTGCGCCCTGTGGCGTCTAGAGGTAATTCCACCGGGCCGCTCACCCGCAAATACTGGTTCACGTAGGGGTCAATGCGGGCCGCCACCGGGCTGGCCAGCCCCAGCACAGCCAGGATCCCGACCCAGATCCAGAGGCGGGACGGGATCCGACAACCCATAAGCAACTTCCGAACCAGACGCAGCATCAGAGGTAGGCCGACAGGTCGCTGTGGCTTTCGCTTTTGGTGCCGCCCCAGCCGGGGGAGGTTTTGGCTTGCACCAAAATATAGCCGGCAATCAACTTCAGATCCTCATCGGTGAGGTTGCGCAGGCGAGGATACTCGCTCAGAAGCTGAGTGTTGGGATGATACTCAACCAGGGATTCGGCCCCGTCATAGGTGACCGGGTTTTTGATGTAATCCACAATCGCCAGCACATTATCCCGTGGAGGAGTTGCCCCCTCCAGATCCGAAAGCTTCAGGCTCACATCTGGGTTGGGATAGGTCTGGCCCCCCACATGGCACTGGGCACAGGCTTTGTTAAAAAGTTGCTTGCCTCGGGCTAACTGTGCTTCGGTAAAGGTAATGGACTCAGTGGGCGACAGAGCCACCGCAGGAATATCCTTGGCCGCGAACGCTGGAGCCAGTCCCCAGCTCAGCCCAGCCATCAAGGCAGCCAAGAACAGGACAAACAACCGATGACGCCCTGGCAGCAGCACCTTCTGAAAAGAAAAAGCTTTGCTAAACATGGTTCTCCTTAGATCAGCTAGTCAAGAGGAGAGGTCGGCTCCACTCCAGCCACAAACCCGACAACAGGATCAAGAATAGACCATTGAGAGATCATTTGCAGACGAGATCCGGGATCCGCATCGGTTCCGCTTGCCCTGGCTGTTAAGCTTGATCGCGGAGCTAGGGCCTGTTGGAGCTGACTGTGTTGCAGCCTGGTCGAGGGGTGGGGAGCTGAGCGGGTAATATAGAGCTTGGCTTGCTTGCCCGGCAGCATAGAGCAGGAGATCTCGCCAGACTCCGTCCCAGGTTTTCGCAGGATTGCCCCCATGTCCTCTGTCCGATTTCAGCCGTTGCGGGTGGCTTTCACCTGTGCGGATCCCAGCCAAGTCCAAATGCCCGTTGCCGAGTTGCTGGCAGCGTTGCCGGCCTCGCCGCTTCTGACCTACACTGACCCGGAAGCAGCGGACTTGCGGGTAGAGATGCTGCCCGATGCCATCTACCACTTCTATCGGCGGGGGGAAGAAGTGGCTCTGGCCGCCTTTCGGATCCCGGTAAAAAAGCCACAGGCCCTGCCCCGCAAGCTGGTGCGGCTGCTGGAGCACGTGGCTGCTTTTGGCAACCTCCTCAACCTGCAACCTGCCACCGATGCTTTGAGCAGCGTCCTAGAGGTGGAGTTTCTCCAACTGGAAACGCCGGCAAGCAGCTCTGCCCCTGCCGAAGTGAGCCCCCTGCCGCGGGATCCCCAGGGACAGGTGCAAATCCAGGCAGGCCGCAACCTCGCCATCGCCCTGCGCAACAGAGCCCCCACCCCCGTGCACGTCTATGTGGTGGTCTTTGACGAGCGGCGCTACAGCGTGGATTTGGTTTACCCCTATCAACCGGATCTGCCCGCTCGTTTGCGCCCCAGCGAGAGCCTGCTGATCGGCTCTGGGCCCCGCTACCTGCTCCAGATGCAACTGCCCGAAGGCGCAGATATGGCGGTGGATCGCTTCAAAATCTGGGTCAGCAGTACCAGTATGCAGCCGGGCATCATGGCGATGCCCCCCCTAGGACAAAGACTGGAACCCCCCTCTGAGGATCCCTATGGGGCCGGATCCCGGCTGGATCGGGAAGTTCGGCTGGCCATTTTGGGCAAGGCGGGCAGCACGCCCATGCCGGCTTTTGCCGAGGATCCCTGGTGGTGTGTGGAGCAGGCTGTCAAAATTGTGGCTTGAGCTAATGCGCTTGGGTGCCTTTCAGATTTCTCAAAGATGACTTTTTAGGATCCCCTCAAAGGTAGCCTCAACCTCATCAACGCTGATGACTGATAAATGATAGAGGGAAGATAGACCGGTTTTTACATCTTGGCTAACATCGGTTAAAACCATGAAAACTTGGTTTTTCTGGAGACCGAGGTCAGAAGCAATCTTGGAGTACTTCTGTACTTTGTCTTGGTACTCGCCTGTCTTTGATTCCACCCAGTAGAATTGATCGTTAATATGAAAGAAAAGATCCATTTCAAAATCAGCTCCATTCGGCAAAGTAACTTGAGCATTTGTTATGTAAGAGAAATCAATCTTTTCAGCTTGACTTGCGGCAAGGCAGATCAGCTTATCCCTAACGTATCTCTCTAGCCATTTTCCTGAGAGAAAATTTAGTGCTTGGGACGACCTACTGGGTCTTGCTACCAACAGATACCTGGGTGCCTTAAAGTATCTGTACTCTTCTAAAAATGCGATTCCATGTAACTCTTTGGCAACCTGGCAAGTTGAGCTGATTACTTGTTGAGGCTCGTCTTTAAGGTTTATTGAGAAAGAGTTTCCGCTATTCATATTTGATTTAATCATTCCATAGAATCTTTTAATCAAAGAATATCGATTGCCCATAAAGGCAGCTATTTGATCTAATTTTTCCTCTTTTTCTTTCACATCTATGCTTTTGATTTTTATGTTTTTTGAGCTTAAGAATGATTCTATCTTTGATACGTCGACCTCTAATATACCGGCGGCAGCGATCTCCTCTTTATCTCTCGGTACATCGTCTGTTAGCCTAGGCTCTGGTGTTTCATGACTGGCAACCTGCTCATTCTGAGAGCTCTGATCTGTAGTTTGGGATATCTCTAATCTGGGAGAACTTTGGATAGCAATCTGTAGTCGCTGATAAATATCTTTAGTTTCTTTCACTAAGTTTTCCAGGATGGCTCGCTGATCGTTTAGCTGCTCATTATGTTCGGAAAACTTTACAGATATAGCCTGCAGAAGATCCCTACTCCAACTTTGCAGCAAATCTTGGTGACTATCTACAAGACGAGATCTAAGCCCTTTGAGATCGGCTTGAGTAGCCTGTAACTTCCGAGAAATCTCGTCTGCCAATCCTTCGACCAGTTTGGTTAAGGTTTTGTTGGCGTTGTTGAGTTCTTGGCTGTGTTGCCTTAAGTGTGAAGATATCTCTCTAATGATCTCTTGTTTCCAGATTTCCGGTCTAGGACTGACCTTGTAATGGCGAGCAACGTAAACACCCAATGAGAAACCAACAGCCACCCCAATTAATAAAACCAAAACGAAGTCCATTAGATTCGCTCCTGACCCCTGTTGTTACTTCTCGTTTAAGTTAACTAGGTTACTCGCTTGTTTCAAGATTCTCAGGCGAGGTGAGCGAATTTTCAAGAAGAGGCGTATCTTGTCCCGAAGAGCCGAGCAGGGATCCCAGCCAGCCCTGCTGGAGCGCTTTCTGGGTGGGAGTGAGTTGCGGCAACGCTTCGAGGGTGTAAACATCCGGGCGGGGTGGATCCAAGGGGATCCAGAAGTGTTTCAACTGATCGCCTTGGAAGACGCTCAGGCAGATGACCTGGTGGGGCTGGTAGGCCGCCAAGCGTTCTGGCAAGTTGGCAGCGCTTACCCGGAAGCCATCCAAGGCCACCAGCTCGTCGCCGGCCCAGATGCCTGCTTTTTGGGCCGGGGATCCCATCTCGACGGCGCTGATGCGGTTGCCTTCGCCGTTGAAGTTCAGGCCCAGATAGGGGGAAGGGTCAGGGCGGCTGAAGTGGGCCTTGAGGGTGAGGCCAAAAGGGTGTAGGTGAGCGTTGTAGTCCAGCTCTTCCGTACCTTCCACATAGGCGGCGAAAAAGCGGCCAAGATCGGCGCCGGCTGCCCGCTCAAAGGCTTCCCGCAAGTCTTGGTGGGTGTAGCCTTTCTCAAACCGGCCAAAGCGCTGCCACAAATCCTGCATGGCCGTGTCCAGGGATCCCTGGCCCCCCGAAAGGTGGCGAATGTGCAGATCCAGCAGCCAGCAGACCAAAGCGCCCTTGAGGTAATAGGAAACCTGGCTGTTGAGGCTATTTTCGTGGGGACGGTAGAGTTTGATCCAGGTGTCGAAACTGGATTCCCGCAGCGATTGCACGGCCCGACCCGGAGTGCGCTGCAGCCGGCCAATTTGCTCGGCCAGGATCTGCAAAAAATCTTTGGCGCTGAGGATCCCTGCCCGCAGCAAGATGACATTTTCGTAGTAGCTGGTCGCCCCCTCGCAAAACCAGAGGCAGTCCACATAGTTTTCTTGGTTGTAGTCAATTTTCTCCAAAGCCAGAGGGCGCAGCCGCTTGACGTTCCAAGCATGGAAAAGCTCATGGGCCAGCAGCGCCAAAAAGCGGCGGTAGGACTGGGGCCGATGCAGCTCCAGGCCAGAATAGTTGAGGGTGGTGCTGTACTTGTGCTCTAGGCCGCCAAATCCCCCTGCCGACAAATGCACAATAAACCAGTAGCGGTCGTAGGGCAGCCCGCCGAAAAACGCCGCAGTGGCCTGGACAATTTTCTCGGCATCGGTCACCGCTTGCTCCAAATCCAGAGTGCCCGCTCCCCAGACCACCAAGTAGTGGGGGATCCCTTCCACTGCAAACGACCGCAACTGGTGCAGGCCCACCTCCACCGGACTATCCACCAGCTCGTCGTAGTCTGCCGCCACAAAAGACTGGCCGGAAGCAGGATCCTCAGAAGAAGAAATCAAAGGTCGCAAACTGGTGGCGATGCGCCAATCTGGCTTGGGAGGGATCACCGTCAAGGTGTAGGGTTCCCGCTCGCGACCGGGCACATAGAAAAAGAGCGCCGCCCCGTTGAAGTAGGCGTGGGTGAGATCCAAATGGTTGGTGCGCACCGTCAGCTCGTAGGCATAGACCCGATAGCGAACCTTCACAGCCGAACAGCCCGGCGGCTCGATCTCCCAAGTGTTCTTATCTACCTTCCGCCAGGCCAAAGGGATCCCTTGCTCCGTTGCCGCCTGAAACTCTTGCACATGGCGGGCATATTCCCGCACCAGGTAGGATCCCGGCGTCCACACCGGCAGCCGCAGTCGCAGAGGCACTTCTGGATCCACCTCTTGGATCTGTAGTTCCACCTCCAGCAGATGCTTGGCCGGCTCCGGCATCCGCACTGTGAAATGCTGGCGGCTCAGTTGAGAAGGTGCAGCAACAACAGCCTCCGGGATCCCCATAGGATTTTCCAGTCCACCACTTGCTTCCTACCACCCAGAGCTGGCAAGGCCCCAGTGACAATAGCCCTTATCCTACCCTTGGCTTGGGATCCCTTTGTGGAACAGAAACGAGACCTAAAAACGTAGCCCATGCTACAAAGATGCCTAGGCAGAACCTTCTACCTTAGGGTAAACCCGGCTATTGTTGCCGATTCTGGAGTCGATAGGGTTGCAACTCGGCCCAATGCTTCTAAATTGATCTTACATGGATTGATCTTAGGTATAAACTGACCTCAAAAGGTTGATGAGTATGGTGGTGGCCGTCGCAGAAAAATCTCTGATCACAGCCTTCAAGCAACTGGGAGGCCCTCACCATCCTCCGGTTATCGAAACGTTTGAACGTGGTAAGACCATCTTTTTCCCTGGGGATCCGGCGGAGCGAGTTTACTTTTTGGTGAAAGGAGCTGTCAAGCTCTCGCGGGTCTACGAAATGGGGGAAGAAATTACCGTTGCTCTTCTACGGGAAAACAGCATCTTCGGGGTGCTCTCCTTCATCACAGGGCAGCGCTCCGACCGCTTCTATCACGCGGTGGCCTTTACGCCTGCTGAGTTGCTCTCTCTGCCGATTGAGCAGGTGGAAAAATCCCTGCGGGAGAACGCCGAACTGGCCATGTTGCTGCTCAAGAGCTTGTCTTCCCGCATTTTGCAAACGGAGATGATGATCGAGACGCTGGCTCACCGCGATATGGGATCCCGTCTGGTTAGCTTTTTGCTGATCCTCTGCCGCGATTTCGGGGTGCCTGGCCCGGATGGGGTCACCATTGATCTCAAGCTGTCTCACCAGGCCATTGCCGAAGCCATTGGCTCGACCCGCGTCACCATCACCCGTCTGTTGGGAGAGCTGCGCAAGAAGAAGTACATTTCCATTTACAAGAAGAAGATCACTGTACACGACCCGATGCGGCTGAGCCACCGCTTTGTCTAGAGGGGATGGGGCCTAAACTCTGCCCCCCAAACCAGCCAATGCTCAATTCACCCCTGCAGCTCCGCAGAATCTTTGGGTTCTCTCTCTTAAAGTTTTCTGGAAGCTGACGGGATCCCGGTCAAGGATCTATTAGCCTGTGGGGGGATCTGGCTTTGGCCAGAGCTGTCTAGCCAATTGCTGAGGTGTAACTGTGGAAACGGCCATCGAGTGGATTACCGCCCATGAGATCCTCGACTCGCGAGGACGCCCCACCCTAGAAGCCCTGGTGGGCCTGGCCAACGGAGCAACGGGCTTGGCGCAGGTGCCCAGCGGCGCTTCGACCGGTACCTTTGAGGCCCACGAGCTGCGGGACGGGGATCCCAAGCGCTATGGAGGTAAGGGCGTGCTGAGGGCGGTGGAAAACATTCTTGGCCCCATCCAGTCGGAGCTGCGGGGAGAAGATGCCCTCAACCAAGCCCGCATCGACCAGTTGCTGATCGACCTGGACGGCACCCCCAACAAGTCCCGCCTGGGGGCCAACGCCATTTTGGCAGTTTCTCTGGCGACGGCCAAAGCGGCGGCGGAAGCGGTGGGCCTGCCTCTTTACAAATATCTGGGCGGGCCTTTTGCCAACTTGCTGCCGGTGCCGTTGATGAACGTGCTCAACGGCGGTGCCCACGCCGACAACAACGTGGACATCCAGGAGTTTATGCTGGTGCCCATTGGTGCGGCCAGCTTTCGCGAGGCGCTGCGCTACGGGGCCGAGGTGTTTGCGGTGCTGAAGACGGTGCTACAGCAGAAGGGGCTGTCCACCGGGGTGGGGGACGAAGGCGGATTTGCCCCCGATCTCCCCTCCAATGCGGCAGCTTTGGATCTGTTGCTGACGGCCATCGAACAGGCAGGCTACAGGCCGGGGGAAGATATCGCCTTGGCCCTGGACGTGGCCGCCAACGAGCTGCTGCAGGATGGGCAGTACCACTTCGAGGGCCAAGCCCGTAGCGCCGAGCAAATGGTCAATTACTACGAGCAACTGCTGGCCAACTATCCCATCCTTTCCATTGAAGATGGACTGGCGGAGGAAGACTGGGCCGGCTGGCAGGCCCTCACCACTCAACTGGGATCGCGGGTGCAACTGGTAGGGGACGACCTGTTCGTCACCAACCCAGCCCGGCTGCAGAAAGGCATCGACAGCGGCGCCGCCAATGCCATCTTGATCAAGCTCAACCAGATTGGCACGCTGACGGAGACGGTCTCGGCCATGCACCTGGCTAGCCAGGCAGGTTTTCGCTCTGTGATCAGCCACCGCTCCGGTGAGACAGAAGACACCACCATCGCCGACCTGGCGGTGGCCACCCGCGCCGGCCAGATCAAAACCGGATCCCTCTGCCGCAGCGAGCGCATTGCCAAATACAACCAACTGTTGCGCATCGAAGACGAGCTGGGGGAAGCGGCAGTCTATGCCGGCCGGGTGGGCCTGGGCCCTAAAGCTCGCTAACTCCCGTTCCATCCCTCCCCAGCACTTGCACCAAAAAGGCCCAGCGGTCGGCGGTCTCTTCAATGAGCTTGGTGGTGGGCTTGCCGGCCCCGTGGCCGGCTTTGGTGTCGATGCGAATGAGGATGGGCTGGGATCCCCCCTGTGCCGCCTGCAGGGCAGCAGCAAACTTGAAGCTGTGGGCCGGCACCACCCGGTCGTCGTGATCTGCTGTGGTGATCAGGGTGGCGGGATAGGCGGTGCCGGGCTTGAGGTTGTGCAGGGGGGAATAGGCGTAGAGGGCCTTGAATTCCTCCGGGTCTTCCGGGGATCCGTACTCCGAGACCCAGGCCCAGCCGATGGTGAACTTATGAAAGCGCAGCATGTCGAACACCCCCACAGCGGGCAGGGCCGCGGCAAACAGCTCCGGCCTTTGGGTCAGGCAGGCCCCCACCAAGAGGCCGCCGTTGCTGCCGCCGGCGATGGCCAGCTTCGAGGGGTTGGTGTAGCCATGGGCCATCAGCCACTCAGCCGCGGCGATGAAGTCGTCGAAGACCTTTTGCTTGTTGAGCTTGGTGCCCGCCTGGTGCCAGGCTTCCCCATATTCGCCGCCGCCACGCAAATTGGGCTGGGCGTAAACTCCCCCCATCTCCAGCCAGGCCACCAGGCCCACCGAGAAGCTGGGGGTCAGAGAGATGCCGAAGCCGCCATAGCCGTACAGCAGGGTGGGGTGATCCCCTGTCCGCGCTAGGCCACGGCGGTGGACAAGGAACATGGGAATGCGGGTGCCGTCTTTGCTGGCGTAGAACACCTGCTGCACCTCATAGGCCTGGGGATCGAAATCCACCTGCGGTTGGCGAAAGAGGGTGCTGCTGCCGGTGGTGAAGTCGTAGCGGTAGATGGTGGGCGGGGTGGTGAAGCTGGTGAAGGTGTAGAAGGTCTCAGTGTCGTAGCGCTTGCCAGCAAAGCCGCTGGCGGATCCCAGCCCCGGCAGGGGGATTTCCCCCAGGTAGGTGCCGTCTAAAGCAAAGGTCTTGATCTGGGTGTGGGCGTCTTTGAGGTAGAAGGCAACAAATTGATTGTGGATGAGGCTAACCCCTTGCAGGGTCTCCTCAGCCTCAGGGATCACCTCTTGCAATTGCCCTGGGCTGTCCAGGTCAAGGGCCACCAGTCGCCGCCGCGGAGCCTGGAAGTCCGTCAGCAGCCAAAAGCGGGAGCCGTCGTTGCCGACAAAGCTGTACTCGGCCTGGAACTCGCAAATGAGCTCCACCACCGGCGAGTTGGGATCCCGTAGGTCTTTGTAGAAGAGGAGGTTTTTGGGATCCGTGCCCCGCCAGACGGAGATGATCAGGTAGTTGCCATCTTCGGTAACCCCGCCAGCAAAGCCCCACTCTTTTTGGTCGGGGCGGTGATAGACCAAGACATCTTCCGACTGGGGGGTGCCGAGGCGGTGGTAGTAGAGCTTTTGGAAGTAGTTGGCGCTTTCGTACTCGCTGCCGGGGGGCGGCTCGTCGTAGCGGCTGTAGAAAAATCCCTGCCCATCCCGTGTCCAGCTGGCCCCAGAGAACTTAATCCAGCGCAGGTGATCCGGCAGGTCTTCTCCTGTTGCAATGTCCCGCACCTTCCACTCCTGCCAGTCGGAGCCGGAGCGGGAGAGGCCATAGGCCAGGTAGCGCCCGTCGCGGCTGATGGCAATGCCTGAGAGGGCCACGGTGCCGTCTTGTGAGAGGGTGTTGGGATCCAGCAAAACCCGGGCTTCGCCCTCCAGGCTTTCTTGGGTATAGAGAACGCTCTGGTTTTGCAGGCCGTCGTTTTTGAAGTAGAAGTAGCGGCCGCCCTCTTTGAAGGGCTGGCTGTATTTTTCGTAGTTCCAAAGTTGGGTCAGGCGCTCCAGGAGCCGCTGCCGCGCCGGGATCCGCTGCAGATAGTCAAAAGTTAGCCGGTTTTGCGCCTCGATCCAGGCCCGCGTCTGCTCAGAATCCAGATCTTCCAGCCAGCGATAGGGATCCGGCACCGGCTGCCCATGGTAGACATCGACAACGGTGGGATCCGGATGGCTGGGCGGGTAGTTAAACATAGGGACGGAGCAGCGAAAGGCCAATTCCACTATGGCAGAGGGAAGAGTCGGCAACCCACCCCAAGACCTGAGCCTCGAATGTCTGGGGGAGCAAGCCTCGCTATAGTGGAAGCCGAGTTGTGCAGGTGGGTTTCGTGCTTCAGGGTTCCCCTTCCTCTCAGCGTTCCCAGGTCGAACGGATTGGCGCCTATCCCTGCGGCCAGGGCCACTACCGCTTCTCGGTGTGGGCGCCCTTGGTCGAACACGTGGAGCTAAAAGTCATTAGCCCCGTCCAACAGGTCATCCCTCTGGCCCAAGATGGGCAAGGCTACTGGCAGGGTGAAGTGGAGGGGATCCCGCCGGGGCCAGTGGACTACCTCTACCGCCTGCACACCTCAGGGGGGGTGGTGGAGCGGCCGGATCCGGCTTCCCGCTGCCAGCCCCGCGGCGTCCATGGCCCTTCGCGGGTGGTGGATCCTCACTTCGACTGGCAGGATCAAGCCTGGAAGGGGATCCCGCTCTCCCAGTGGATCCTCTACGAGCTGCATGTAGGCACCTTTACCCCGGAGGGCACCTTTGCCGCCCTGATCCCCCGCCTGCCGCAACTGGTGGAGCTGGGGGTCAACGTGCTGGAGCTCATGCCGGTGGCCCAGTTTCCGGGGGAGCGCAACTGGGGCTATGACGGCGTCTATCCCTATGCCGTGCAGGCCAGCTATGGAGGAGCAGCGGGCCTGAAGGCGCTGGTGAATGCCTGCCACCAACAGGGCCTAGCCGTCATTTTGGATGTGGTCTACAACCACCTGGGGCCGGAGGGGAACTACCTGCGGGATTTTGGCCCCTACTTCACCGACAAGTACCACACTCCTTGGGGAGAGGCCCTTAACTTCGACGACCGCTATTCTGACGAGGTGCGGGAGTTTTTCCTGCAAAATGCCGAGTACTGGCTAGAGGAGTTTCACCTGGACGGCCTGCGGCTGGACGCGGTGCACGCCATCTACGACTTCAGCGCCCACCCTTTTTTGCAGGAATTGGCGGAGCGGGTAGATGCCCTGGAAGCGCGCAGCGGCTGGCCTAGGGTTCTGGTAGCCGAAAGCGACCTCAACGACGTCCGCCTCATCACCCCCCGTGAGCAGGGGGGCTACGGGCTAGATGCCCAGTGGTGCGACGACTTCCATCACTCGGTTCACACCCTGCTTACCGGGGAAAAGACAGGCTACTACCAAGACTTCGGCCAATTGGAGCACCTGGCCAAGTCCTACCGCGAGAGCTACGTCTATTCTGGGCAGTACTCCCGCTACCGGGCCCGCCGCCACGGCAATTCCGCTCTCGCCAGGCCGGGCTCCCAGTTTGTAATCTGCATCCAAAACCACGACCAAGTGGGCAATCGCCGGCTGGGGGAACGCCTCAGCCAGCTCACTTCCCTAGAGGGCTTGAAGTTGGCCGCCGCTGCTCTGCTGCTGGCTCCCATGCTGCCGCTGCTGTTTATGGGGGAAGAGTATGGGGAGGTAGCGCCGTTTCTGTATTTTGTCAGCCACGGGGATCCCGACCTGGTGGAAGCGGTGCGGCAGGGACGGCGCCGCGAGTTCAGCGCCTTTGCCTGGCAAGGGGAGGTGCCGGATCCCCAGGCAGAGGAGACCTTCTTGCGCTCCAAGCTCAACTGGGAGCTGGGCACTGCTGGCCACCACCAGGTCTTGCGGCGGTGGTACCAAACCCTCATTCACCTGCGCAAGACCCTGCCGCCGCTGCAAAACCTGGAGCGGAGTTCGGTGGGGGTGGAGCTGTTTGCTCCAACTGGCCTGGCCCTGCACCGCCACCAGGGATCCCAAGCTGTCCTGGCCCTGTTTAACTTCAGCTCCGACCAAGCAGCCACCTACGCCCAATGGCCCAACGGCCAGTGGGAGAAGCTTCTAGATAGCGGCGACCAGGGATCCTCGGCAAAAAACCAAGGGGATCCCGTTGAGGTGCCGCCCTATGGGGTGGTGGTGTACGGCCAGTGATCCCGACCGCAGCCGTAGCGCCAGGCCTCGCGCCGCCGCTGCCAGAAGTAGTCTTGCGGGGCCCCTTCCAGGCGGTCGGCTAGCCTTTGCAAGAGCTCGTAGAGGCCGAGGGCGCCAAAGTGGCCCGCCCAGGCCACCAGCTCCGGCAACCCCAACCGGGGCAAAAGTGCGGCCACCAGGGCTGGATCTTGCCTCATCACCCCCCACAGTGCCTGAGCCAAGCCGCCAAACTGCACCACATCCTGCAAAAAGGGCTGCACCACCTGGGGGCCGGCGGCAACCATGGCCTCAAACACTCTGCTCAACAGGCGGTTAATGCTGTTGGGATCCCAGTTTTTCTCTCCCAAAGGAGGGATCATCGCCTTTTGAAAAAGCCAGGTTACCGCCAAATTGGGCTGGTAGGGCTGCAGCAGGGCCAGGGCCGCCTGCTCCAACTGCCGCTGCACCAGCGCCTCGTGGATCCCCTGCTGCAGGCGATCCAGATGGCGCAACATCGCCCCAAAGCCGCCAAAGCTCAAAGGCGACTGGCTGCCGCTGCTGTCGCCAACCGCCAAGAGGCGATCCCAAGGCAGTTGCAGCGGGCTGCGGCGGTAGGCGGGGAAAACACCACACAGCTTGCGCAGCCAGCGGATCTGGGCCAACTCGGCCCCCTGGTAGGCAGGGAGCAGCCGGCAGTAGTCCTGCCAAAGCCTCTCCAGACTGGGTCGGCGGGGATCCCGGTCGCAGTAGGTAAAGAGATAGGTGGTGCGGCCATCGCGGGCGGGGAAGGCCTCCCAAAAGGGCTGGTAGCCCTCCTGGGCGGGGGTAAAGCTGTAGAACAGATCCCCAGTGGGTTGCTCCGGCAGCCCCTGGGCGCAGGATCCCACCACCAGACAGACACTGTCCGGCGGCTGCCCTTGGCGGGCCTGGGCCGCAATGGGGGAGCGGTGCCCCATGGCATCCAGCAGCAGTTGGGCGCTGAGCTGGCCGGTGGTGGTCCGGATGCGGATCCCATCGGGGTGGACCGTGGCGCCTAGAAACCCGGTTTGCTCCCGCACCTGGCCCCCCCAGGCCAGGAAATGCTGCTTGAGGAACTCCAGCAAGCTGACCGGATCCACGCCCACGTTCAGCACCCCTTCCACCCACCAGGTGGGGCCCTCCCCAAAGCCAATGCGCCCCCTGGGGTAGTGGGTCACCTGCACCGCCTCCCACTCTGTCGAGGTGAGCAACTCCAGCTCTAACAACACCTGCAGCTCCTGCCGGGAGGTGTTCCACTCCTGCTCCCGCCCCCGCAGGCTCCCCCGCTCGATGAGGATCACCCGCCAGCCCCGCCGGGCCAAAGCCGCTCCCAAGAGGATCCCCAGGGTGCCGCCGGCAATCACCACATCGGCATCCCGGCTGCCCAGGCGCTCAGAACAGCGGTGCACCACCGCCGCGGGCAACGCCGTCTGCCCCTGGCGTAGGGATCCCCACCAGGCCTCCAAGGCGGGCAGAGCTTCAGGCGAAGAGATGAGTTCAGCCATGGCGGGAAGAACCGACAGAAGCGTTCCCTCTAGGCTAGACCAGCCCGCGGCTGTGGAGGCGACGGTGGATCAAAGCCAGCGTATCCACCTCGCCCACGTTGCCCGGAAACAGCACCACCGGCAAGTTGGGAAAGCGGGGGTGATCCGCCGGCGTGAGCACCATGGAGACCCCTGGGTAGATCTGCCCCAGCAGCCGCACTGCCGGCAGGTTGAGGCCGAGGCTGAGGGTGTCGTTGGAGGTGATGCCGCCCTTGCTGACCAGGTAGCCAATCCCCTCCGGCAGCCCCTGCACAATGGCCATCAACAAACGAGAAACCCTCTGCCCAAAGGCCAGGCGTGCCTCTGGGGTGGCACCGTCGAACCTCACTTCTTCTCGGCTGGTGTAGACCACCGGCGTCAGGCCCTGCTCGTAGGCGCGCTGGACTTGGCTCAAGATGGCCGGCAGCAGCTCCGCTTCCCGCCCCGGTTCCAACAGGCGCTTCACCTCCACTTCAATGCCCTGGATCCCTGGCTCCTGCAACAGGCGGGCCAACTGCTGGCTGGACTTTTGCACATGGGATCCCACGATCACCACCCCTGGCCGGTCGGAGCGGACAAACTGCCCCATTTGCTCTGGCGGAACCGGCTGCGGCGGCAACTGGGCTAGAGCCGTCAAGAGGCTGGCGGCGCTGCGAAACAAAAAGCGCTTCCCCTGCTCCAGAGCCGCCCAAGCATCCTGGGCAAAACGATCCAGATCCGCTTGGGTTTCTCCATCCACCACACAGCAGACATTCCCCTCTAGACCCAAAAGCTGCTCCAAACAGCCGGCGCGGATCTGCTCCAGCGTCAATCGCACCACCTGCTCAGCCTGGATCCGCCCCTGGGTTTTTTCCTGCACATAGTCGGGCAAATAGCTGTGGTGGTAGCCGAACACCGCATCGCGGGCAAACTCCGTTTCATGCACGGGCACCCAGCGGCCCTCCACCCGCAGGTAGTGGACGCTGTCGCGGGTGATGCGCCCTCCCTCAAAAAAAGCCGGCACCAGAAAATGGGCATCAAAAGGCCCCAGCTCCGCCGCCATGACATCGGTTTCCAAGGGGTAGTGCCCGCGCAGCGTCGAGTCGGAGCGGCTGACAAAGAGGGCCCGCTCCCACCCCAGCTCCCCCATGGCCTGCTTGAGGGCCCGGCAGACCGACCGTGTCACCTCGGCAGCCTTGGCCGGCGGCAGGGATCGCGTGTTGGTGAGAATGAAGCGAATTGGCGAGCCATCCTGCAGGCCCAGCTTGAGCGTTTCCGCATCCCAGCGGGTCAGCAGCAGGCAACTGTGCACGGTCTGGGATCCGGTGGGATCATCATCCAGCACGACAATGGGGGGACGAGTCATCGGAGTATCTCAATCCAGAACGACAGCATAGCCCCAAGCCTCCAGGCGGAGACAACCTCGCAACACCCCACCCGCTTGCACCCCCTCCTTATCATCCTCTCCCAAATTGGCCGCTCCCTCGATCCCCATCCTGTTTTTTCTCTTGATTCGAGAGAAGTTTGCCATGATTGAGATCTACCGGTGCAATCGACTGGCTTCGGGGGCCGCCAACAGTGGCAGCCACTCCCTCCCACCTACATCCATGGGGAAAAAGCCATGGGGCAAGCTGAGCTGCAACTTCAGATCAAGCGGATTCAGCAGGACGTGCTGCGCATGGGGGCGCTGGTGGAAAAATCGGTGGTCTTGGCCCAGCAGGCCCTGTTTGAACAGAACTTGGCCGCTGCCGAACAGGCCATCTCCCAAGACAAGCAAATTGACCGTTTTTATCGTCAAATCGAGAAAGATTGTATTAGCTTGATCGCCTTGCGCTCGCCGGTGGCACAAGATCTGCGCTGGATCAGCGCCCTGATGCAACTGGTGCGGGATCTGGAGCGGATTGGCGACTACGCCAAAGACTTGGCCGAAGTGGCCTTGCGCTTGGCTTTCTACCCGCCGCCGCCGGAGCTGAGGCACATTCGCGTGATGATGCAGCGCTGCCAGAAAATGCTCAGCCATAGCCTGGCGGCCCTGACGGAGTTGGATGCCGAGCTGGGCCGACAACTGAAGCGGGAAGACGACGCCGTTGATGAAGACTACACCAACCTTTACAATACGTTGGCGCAACAGTCGGACATCAGGGGATCGATCGAGCCTATCCTGTTGATGTTGCTGGCGATCCGCTACCTAGAACGTCTGGCCGACCACAGCACCAACATCGGTCAGCGGGTGGCTTTTATCGTCACCGGCCACCGAGATTAACGCCAACGGGTTGAGTCTTGCCCTGTCTTAACCCCCCTTCTTCCCTCCTCCTTTCCCTGACACCCAAAATGGACTTCTCTCGGATTTTTCAGCATTTTCTCTCTCAGGAACAATGGACCGACAAAGACACACTTCTTGCTCTCTTGCCATCCCCTGATCCAGAAGCGCAGGAAATGCTTGAGATTGCCCTCGATGGTCTGGTGCGGGCAGGGTTTCTCGAACGCACAGGGGATCCGCCTCGCTATCGGCGTAGGCCGGATGAATCCCTGGTGGTGGGGCGCTTGCGCTGTTCCAGCAAGGGCTTTTGCTTCGCCATCCGGGATGAGCCGGGGGCGGAGGATGTGTACATCCACGGCAGCAACCTCAGCGGCGCTTGGAACGGCGACCAAGTGATAGCCCGGATCACCAAAGAGGGCAATCGCCGCCGCAGCCCGGAGGGAGAGGTGGTGGCCGTCATGGAGCGGGCCAACCCTACGCTGGTGGGCCGCCTCAAACAGACGGAACAGGACTTTCGGGTGGTGCCTTTGGATGACCGGCTGCTGTTCGAGCTGGCCTTGACGGAGGGATCCCCTGCCGAGCTGGCGGAAGGTCGGGTGGCCTATGTGGAAGTGGAGCGCTATCCGCTGGGAGATTTGCCCCCCGTGGGCACGATTCGCAAGATCTTGGGCGACGGCCCGGAGGCCTCCATCGATGCAGATCTGGTTTGTTGCAAGTACGACCTGCCGCAGGAGTTTCCCCCGGCGGTGCTAGAAGCCGCGGCCGCCCTGCCCAAAAAGCTGAGCCGCTCCGACCAAAAGAGCCGTCGCGATCTGCGCGATTGGTTTTGCATCACTTTAGAACCCTTGGATCTGCAGCACCCCCACGGCCTCGAGCCCAACGTGGCCGTCTCCCTGCAGCGGCAGGAAGAGGACAACTGGCTGCTGGGGATCCACATTGCCGACGTGGCCCACTGGCTGGATCCTGAGCATCCTCTGGAGCAAGAAGCTCAGCAGCGGACGGCCACCGTTTACCTCGACACGAGGGTGTTGCCTCTTTTTCCGCCGGAAGTGCACAGCCGCCTGGCTCTGTTGCCGCAGCAGGAGCGCTTGGCCTATTCGTTGCTGTTAACCATCGACCCAGAGGGGGTGGTACAAAGCTTCGAGATCCATCCCAGCCTGGTGCAGTCGCGGGCTCACCTCTCCTATGGCCAGGTGCAGGCCCTCTTGGCCACCGCTGCGGATCTGGGCCCTGAGGAGGAGGTGCCAGAATTGATGGCCCTGCTGCAAAACCTGCTCCGCCTCAGCCAAATCCTGCGGGTCAAACGTCACCAAGCGGGCGGCTTTGACCTGCCCCTGTTGGATTTGCTCACCCCCCACTCCGCTGACGAGAGCGGCTACGGCCCCCTTTTGATCAGCGATCGCCTCGGCGCCCACGCTCTGATGACCGAGGTGCTGCTGCTGGCCAACCAAACCTTGGGCCACCATTTGCGCCAATTGGGGATCCCTTCCTTGGCCCGCGTGCAGTCCGCCCCCACTGCCGAGGCCCTGCAGAACTTTTTGCGCCTGGCCAGCGCCATGAAGCTGGATCTGAATTTGCAGGATCCAGAAGCCGTGACCTTGGCCGATTGGCAGCGGATCTGTGTCCGCATCACCGCCCCCGATGTGTTGGCCGCAGGGACTAGCCCAGCCTTGGTGGCCCAGTTGTTGGCCACTTTGCCCCCCGTCGAGTATTGCCTGCAGCCTCTGCAGGAGCCCCTCGGCCATTTTGGCTTGGGCCTTAAAGAACCCTACGCCACCTTTACGGCCCCTTTACGCCGCTATGCCGATTTGCTGAATTTGCGTGCTTTGCACCTGGCCTTGAGCAAAGGACGGGATCGCCGCAGCCCGCGCTCCAAAACCGTGGTGGATCTGCACGGCCCCGGCGGCTACGGCCAGATCGACTGGCAGGTGTTGCCACCCAAGCTGCAGGAGGAATGGCAGGCCTTTCTCCAGGCGCAACTGCCCAAAATCCAGGCGGGGCACCGGATCCGGCAGCACGCAGAACGGGAGCTGATGGGCCTGAAGCGCTCTGAGTTCATGCAAAAACATCTGGGGGAGGTGTTCCCCGGCCTGATCATCGGCGTCCAGAACTACGGCTTTTTTGTGCAGGTGGATCCCATCTTGGCGGAAGGGTTGGTGCGGGTCAGCACCCTGAAAAACGATTGGTACGAGTACCGCAGCCGCCAGCAGGCCCTGGTAGGGCGCAAGAGCCGGCGCCAGTTCCGTCTGGGGGATCGAGTGGAAGTGCAGATTAAAAACGTCGATTACTACCGCCAGCAAATTGATTTGGCAGTGATCGGCGAGGGCCGCCCCTGCGAAGAAGAGGAATAAGGCGGGGATCCCTCCATCGATCGAGGGCAAAGGGGGCGGTTGTTGCGAACTCTGGCGCGGCCAAAATGGGCGATACCTGAATTATCAGGATCCCTTTTCCCAAGCGGGGGCCGAGATGGCCGCTTCCCCTGCTGTCTTCCTATACACTGTAGTAAAAAACCTGCTGAACTTCTATGCAGCCCACCAATCCCAACCAATTTACCGAGAAAGCCTGGAGCGCCATTGTCCAATCCCAGGATGTAGCCCGGCGGCACCAGCAGCAGCAACTGGAAACCGAGCATTTGCTCATCTCCCTTCTCGATCAAGAAGGGGGTCTCACCCAGACCATTTTGCAGCGGGCCGGCCTCGATCCAAGGCTGGTGCGGGACAAGGTGGAAAGCTTTATCAACCAGCAGCCCAAGCTGGCGCGGGTGGATCAGCTCTACCTGGGCCGCGGCCTGGAGACCACGCTGGATCGGGCTGAAGAGTTTCGCAAAGAATACGAAGACGACTTCATTTCGGTAGAGCACTTGCTTTTGGGAGCCCTGGACGACGAGCGGGTGGGCAAGCGGGTTTTAGCACCCCTAGGTTTGACCGTCGAGCGCCTCAAACCCGTTATCCAACAAGTGCGGGGCAAACAGCGGGTTACCGACAAAAACCCTGAGTCCCGCTACGAGGCCCTGGAGCGCTATGGCCGCGACTTGACCAAGGCCGCCCGCGAAGGGAAGCTGGATCCGGTGATCGGGCGGGACGACGAGATCCGCCGCGTCGTTCAGGTGCTCTCCCGCCGCACCAAAAACAACCCGGTGCTCATCGGCGAACCCGGCGTGGGGAAAACCGCTATTGTCGAAGGTCTCGCTCAACGCATCAACCGGGGAGATGTGCCGGAGTCGTTGAAAAACCGGCGCGTCATTGCCCTAGATATGGGCTCCTTGATTGCTGGCGCTAAGTACCGCGGTGAGTTTGAAGACCGCCTCAAAGCTGTGCTCAAGGAGGTTACCGAATCGGAAGGGCAGATCATCCTCTTCATCGACGAGCTGCACACCGTGGTCGGGGCGGGGGCTGCCGAGGGGGCGATGGATGCCGGCAACCTGCTCAAGCCGATGCTGGCCCGGGGCGAATTGCGCTGCATTGGCGCCACCACCCTGGATGAGTACCGCAAACACATCGAAAAAGACGCCGCCCTGGAGCGCCGCTTCCAGCCGGTGTATGTGGATCAGCCCTCCGTAGAAGACACCATCTCCATCCTGCGCGGACTCAAAGAGCGCTACGAGCTGCACCACGGGGTCAAGATCAGCGACTCGGCCTTGGTGGCGGCAGCCGTTCTCTCCAACCGCTACATCTCCGAGCGCTTTTTGCCCGACAAGGCCATCGACCTGGTGGACGAAGCGGCGGCCAAGCTCAAGATGGAGATCACCTCCAAACCCGTCGAATTGGATGAAATCGACCGGCGCATCATGCAACTGCAGATGGAGGAGCTCTCCCTCAAGAAGGAAGACGACCTCGCCTCCAAAGATCGCCTGGGCAAAATCGAGCAGGAGCTGGCCAACCTGATGGAGCGACAGCGGGAGCTCAATGCTCGTTGGCAGATGGAAAAAGAGGCCATCGAGCGGCTGCAAAACCTCAAAGCCGAGCGGGATGCCGTCAAGCTGCAGATTGAACAGGCAGAACAAAAATATGACCTCAACCGCGCTGCCGAGCTCAAATACGGCAAGCTGATGGAGCTGGAGCGGCAGATCCAAGAGCAGGAGGCCCACCTGGCCAAGCTGCAGGCCAACGGTGAGCCCTTGCTGCGGGAGCAGGTGACGCCCGAAGACATTGCCGAGATCGTCTCCCGCTGGACCGGGATCCCGGTCACCAGCTTGATGGAGTCGGAAAAGCAAAAGCTGCTGCGCCTGGAAGCCCACTTGCACCAGCGGGTGGTGGGCCAGGACGAAGCGGTAGCCGCCGTAGCCGCTGCCATTCGGCGGGCCCGGGCCGGCCTCAAGGATCCCAACCGACCCATCGGCTCGTTCCTGTTCATGGGGCCCACCGGCGTCGGGAAGACCGAGCTGGCTCGCGCCTTGGCGGAGTTCCTCTTCGATACCTCCGAGGCGATGGTGCGCATCGACATGTCCGAGTACATGGAGAAGCACTCTGTCTCCCGCTTGATTGGGGCTCCGCCGGGCTATGTGGGCTACGAAGAAGGGGGGCAGCTCTCGGAAGCGGTGCGGCGCCGTCCCTACTCGGTGGTGCTCTTTGACGAGGTGGAGAAAGCTCACCCCGATGTCTTCAACATCCTGCTGCAGGTGCTGGACGATGGCCGCATCACCGACTCCCAGGGGCGGACGGTGGACTTCAAGAACACCATCATCATCATGACCAGCAACATCGGCAGCGAGCTGATTCTGGAAATCGGGGGCGATGAGAGCCGCTACGAGGAGATGAAAACTCAGGTGCTGGCCATGCTGCGGCACCACTTCCGGCCGGAGTTCCTCAACCGCGTGGATGAACTCATCATCTTCCACGCCCTCACCAAAGCGCAGATTCGCCAGATCGTCAGCCTGCAGATGCGGCGGGTGGAGCAGTTGCTGGCGGATCAGCAGATTGAGATTGTCCTCACCGAAGAGGCCAAGGACTACCTGGCCGAGCTGGGCTACGATCCCGTGTTTGGGGCCCGACCCCTCAAGCGGGTCATCCAGCGGGAGATCGAAAACCCCATCGCCACCAAGCTGCTGGAAAACGAGTTCCTGCCCGGCGACCGCATCCTGGTGGATGTGGCCAACGAGCGGCTGGTCTTCCGCAAGATTGGCTCTCAGCCCAGCCAAGAGCCGCCTGCTGCTGTAGCCGTCAGCTAAGTTGGTTAGAGGCTAATTACCTGGTCAGGTGGGTTGTCTTTTAAGGCCGCGTAGAGGTCGGGAAAGCAGCCCACCTGCACGCCTTTGACCACATTCTTGGGAACACAATAGCCCGGCTCCTTGCGCCCCTGGCCCTTTGAGTCGCACCACTTGGGTTCCCCTTCCGCCAGGTTGCGCTCCAGGGCGCACAGGTCACACATCATCAGCAAAATCTTTTGCGCTTCGGCAATCTTGGCCAGGCGCTCGCCAATGGGATCCCCCTGCCGCAAGACAAAGCAGTTGTCGTCAAAAAAGAACATGCCCACCACTTCCACGCCGTGTACCCCCGCTTCTAGCTGCGGCAGGATCATCTGGCCCAGCTTGTAGGTGCCGCCGCGAGGAGTGATGAAGACGTAGGCAACTTTCATGGCCGCTCCTTAGGTGTTTTCCAACTTGATTATCATCGATTATCGCTTTCAAAGTAGCACAGCTTACTGAAAGGGCGTAAGACACTCCCCAAGCATTCCTCACCCCCAGCCCCTCTCCCAGCCCTCACCCCCAGCCCCTCTCCCAGAGGGAGAGGGGAGTTAGAGCGGCGCGTTCGCGACAGCGTTGCGTAGCAATAACGACGTAACGAACCGTTTCATTGCTATTTGAAATGACTATAAGACTATAAACTGAGATGGGATCTGGAGCTCTGCTCCTCTTGCCTAGGCAGGGAGAAGCCGAAGCAGCTCAGTGTTCAACCGCCATCTTGAAAGGTTTGAACAGGTGCAACCTCGAAGGGGATCCCCCTAGCGCCGAAAGGTTAGCGCCTGGCCGCGCACCGAGGGATCCACCTGACCGTTTTGAAAGGCGATCTGCCCGCCCACAATTGTGGCCAGCGGCCAGCCCACCAGCTCCCAGCCCTCAAACGGGCTCCAGCCGCATTTGGTGAGCAGCTCTTCCCGTCGCACCGGCTGAGGCGTGTGGCGATCCACCAATACCAGATCGGCATCGTAGCCCACCTGCAGCTGCCCCTTGTTGGGGATCCCGTAGAGGCGGGCCGGCGCCTCGCACATCCACTGCACCACCTGGCGCAGGGTACAGCGGCCCTGCTGGGCTGCGGTCAGCATCAGGGGCAAGGCCGTCTCCACACCGGGCATGCCAGAGGGGGAGTGGGGGTAGGGCTGGGCCTTTTCGGCCAGGGTGTGGGGGGCATGGTCGGTGGCGATGCAATCAAGGATGCCGTCGTGTAGCCCCTGCCAGAGCTGGTTCAGGTTAGCCGGATCCCGCAGCGGCGGGTTCATCTGGACGAGGGATCCCAGGCGGGCGTAGTCGGCGGTGCTGAGCAGCAGGTGCTGAGGGGTGACCTCGGCGCTAACCCAGGCGGGTTTGTGCTGGCGCAGCAGCTCCACCTCCAGGCCGGTGGAGAGGTGCAAAATGTGCAGGCGGTGGCGGTAGCGGGTGGCCAAGTCCAAAGCCCGTTGCGAGGCAATCAGCGCGGCTTCTTCATCCTGAATCAGGGAGTGAACCGCCACATCTGTACGTCCGGCAAAGAGGGCCCGCCGGGCTTGAATCCGCGAGTGATCTTCAGCGTGGACGGCGATAACAAAATTGGGATCCGTCTCGGCAAAGATCCGCTCTAATGCCGCTTGGTCATCCACCAGCAAGGGGCCATGCATGGATCCCATGAAGATCTTGATGCCGCAAGCCCCTTGCACTGTTTGCAGCTCTTTAAGGTTATCGGCGGTGGCTCCGATGAAAAAGCCGTAGTTGACCACGCACTTGCTGGCGGCCCGGGCCAACTTGTCATCCAGCGTTGCCTGGTCGATCGTCAGCGGATCCGTATTGGGCATCTCCAGAAAGCTGGTTACCCCACCGCGAGCGCAGGCCCAGGATCCCGTCTGTAGGTCTTCTTTGTGCTCCCGGCCCGGCTCGCGAAAGTGAACCTGGGGGTCGATCACCCCCGGCATGAGGGTATGGCCCTCCGCGTCGATAACCCTAGCCACCCTTTCTGCCGAGAGATTCTGGCCGATTTGGGCAATGCGCCCCTCCCGCACCAGCACATCTCCCAGCCAGGGATCCCCTTCCGGCACCAATAGCTCCGCATTGCGGATCAGCAGACTGTCAGACAAAGCGCCCCCGAGACAACGCTAATTTCCCAGCCAAAATATTCAGAATACTTTATCAAAATACCTTGGAAGACTGGCCGCCAATCCGGCACCTCACTTCCGACTCAGCGCTGGCGCGACAGCGCAAAAGGGCCTTGACTTGACATCCTCTCCACGGCTGCGGCTTGCTTCCAGGCAAAGGTCTAGATGGCTCTTTCTGGTAATCTAAGTTGGGGGTTTAAGATCGGTAGGTGTTGCCCAGCATCCCTTGCTCCATTCTCTCTTTGTCTGGGGCTGTAGCTCAGATGGATAGAGCAAGCGCCTCCTAAGCGCTAGGTCGGCGGTTCAAATCCGCCCAGTCCCGTCTAAGTGAGTAGCTACTAGCTCCTCCAAGCTGGTGGTAGGATGTAGTCTACTGCCGGTTCTGACGGGGATCAGCCGTCAGAGGCAACGGGGAAAGTGCAGTGAGAATCTGCCGCTGTCCCGCAGCTGTGAGCCGGTTTTGGATCGGGGATCCCTAGTTGTTGTTGCAAAAGCCCTTGACGACGCAAGCCAGCCCCTCCAAAACTGAGCAAGTCAGAATGCCCGCCGGCGGTTTTTCCCCAGTTCACCATATCTGCGAGGTACAGATATGCTTCCCATTTTGACGTTGGCCCGTTCCCGTCCCGAAGTTTTTTCATCGGCCTGCTTACGGATTTTCGACGCTCTTGGATCGTAGGCACTAAGTCAAAAGCGCGGACAAGAGAGCTAAGCAGTTGGCTCAGGGGCAGCTAACTCTTGGAGGACGTTTTCTTGCTTTGGTTGCGCAAAAGAGTCCTCTAAGCACCCTCCTGTGCCGAGTGGGCCAGCCGATAGGTTGAGGAACGCCTTGACAGCTCCAGCAGGTTTCCTGGCCTAGAGAAAACCTTCCGCCGGGATCCCACCGATAGGCATGTCGGCGGCCATTTCTTGCTGCCTAGGTTGGATGACAACCGGCTGTACAAAGCCAACTGGCGGCAACCTCAATTACCGAATTCAGTTCAGGAGACAGTACCTTATGGCCATCGAAACCCAAACCCTCGGCTATGCCCGCATGGGCAAGCGCCGCGAGCTGAAGAAAGCGCTGGAAGCCTTTTGGAGCGGCACCCTGGAGGCGGAGGCCTTGTCAGCAACGCTCCAGGAGCTGGAGGCACAGGTCTGGGGGGTACAGCTTCAGGCTGGCATCGACCACATTGCAGTAGGAGATCAAACCCTCTACGACCATGTTTTGGACTGGGCCACCTGGCTGGGGCTGATTCCCTCCCGGTTTCAGAGCTTATCAGGCCTGGAGCGCTACTTTGCCATGGCGCGGGGACGGGAGGGCCTGCCCGCCTTGGAAATGACCAAGTGGTTCGACACCAACTACCACTACCTGGTGCCGGAAATTGAGGCCGACGCGATCCCTCAGGCCCATTTCGATGACTTCCTGGCCACAGTGCGGCGGGCGCAAGGGATCCTAGGAAACCGCACCAGCCCCGTCCTCCTCAGTCCGGTTACCCTTCTTGCTCTAAGCCAGCGCTCTGGCAAGTTGCGGGGAGATCTGGAGAAGCTGCTTCCTCTCTACGAGGAGCTGCTGCAGGAGCTGCAGCGACTGGGAATCCGGGAAGTGCAAGTCCATGAGCCCATCTTGGTGACGAGCGAAGGCGACAGTCTCCGGGAAGCGGTGGAGCAGACCTACCGCCGGCTGGCTCGGTTGGGGATCCCTGTCCACTTGGTTACCTACTTTGACGACTTGGGGGAGACTTACCCCTGGGTGGTGGAGCTGCCGCTAGCCGGCCTCAGCCTCGACTTCACCCGCGGCCACAACCTGGAACTGGTCAGAGCCCACGGCTTCCCCGCCGATAAGATCCTAGGGGCGGGGGTAGTGGACGGGCGCAACGTCTGGCAGATCCAGCCCAAGGCCGTTCTGGCCACTCTGCAAGAGCTGCAAGCCCTAGCCCCCAACCTGCGGGTGCAGCCTTCTTGCTCGCTCCAGTTTGTGCCCCACGACGCTGCTCTGGAAACCCACCTGCCAGAGCCTTTGCGCAATGTTCTCAGCTTTGCCGAGCAGAAGCTGGCCGAAGTGGTTCTGCTCGCTCGCACCCTCAACGGCGAAGACACCGCTGCCCAGCAGAACAAGCTGGAACAGCAGTGGCAGGCCTTCCAGGACTTCAATCCCCCCAACCTTGCGGTGCGCCAGGCCTTGGCCAACCTGACGGCGCAGGACTTCCAGCGCTCCCTTCCCTACGAGCAGCGTATAGGCCGGCAGGCCAAGCTGCCACCGCTGCCCACTACCACCATCGGTTCTTTTCCCCAAACCCCCGAAGTCCGGCAGTGGCGGGTCAAGTACAAAAAGGGCGAGATCTCCCAGGCCGAATACGAGGCCGCTATCGACGCCGAAATTGCCAGGTGCATCCGCATTCAAGAAGAAATTGGCCTGGATGTGCTGGTGCATGGCGAGTTCGAGCGCACCGACATGGTGGAATACTTTGCCCAGCAACTGCAGGGCTTTGCCTTTACCGAGCACGGCTGGGTGCAGAGCTATGGCAGCCGCTGCGTGCGTCCCCCCATTCTCTACGGCGATGTGTCTCGCCCTTGCCCCATGACGGTGCGGGAGTTTAAGGTGGCCCAATCTCTAACCCAAAAGCCGGTTAAGGGGATGCTCACCGGGCCGGTAACCATGCTCAACTGGTCCTTCCCCCGCGTCGACCTTTCCCGACGCGAGCAAGCCTTGCAAATTGCCTTGGCCCTGCGGGCAGAGGTGGCCGACTTAGAAGCTGCCGGAGCCGTAATGGTACAGGTGGACGAGCCAGCGCTGCGGGAGGGTCTACCCTTGAAAAAAGAGCGCTGGCCGGAGTACTTAAGCTGGGCGGTGGAGGCCTTCCGACTGGCTACCGCTGGCGCCAAGCCCGAAACCCAGATCCACACTCACATGTGCTACTCGGAGTTCGGGGACATCATCGAGCACATCGAGCGGCTGGACGCCGACGTTCTCTCGATCGAAAACAGCCGCAGCAGCAACAAAACCTTGCTGCAGATCGCCCAAGCGGGCTATCGCCACCAGGTGGGCAACGGCGTTTACGACGTCCACAGCCCGGCGGTGCCCGACACCGAGCAGATTCTCCAGCAACTGCGCCTGGGAGTGGCCCACTTGCCGCTAGAACAAACCTGGGTCAACCCCGACTGCGGCCTAAAAACCCGCCGCTGGGAGGAGGTGATCCCTGCCCTGAGGAACATGGTGGCAGCCACTCAGCGCCTAAGGGAGGAGCTCCAGGCCACCTAGCCCCCAGCGAGATCCCTCAGGCCAACGCTCCCTCCGCCGGCAACCGACCATTTGGGGCTACGACAGCCCCAGCCCGCCTGGCGGCTGGCCAATAGGGCAAGATGGAATTGTCTCGTCACTCCGCTGGATCGACAGACCCAGGGAGGGATCCCTTGCTTGCCCCCTTGCCACCGAAGGAACGATAATCGTCGTCGTCTCCAGCCATATTGACATCATTCTGATGAATCCGACACTTTGGGTTTTTTGGGGCCTAGTCCTGCTGCTGGCCGTGGGCCTGGCAGCCTACCTGCTAACCGCCCGCAAGTACCGATCTCCTGAATCGGTAGCCCGCGCCTACGACGAGTGGACCCGCGATGGGATCCTGGAGTTCTACTGGGGCGAGCACATTCACCTCGGCCACTACGGATCCCCGCCGCGGCGGAAGAACTTCATTCAAGCCAAGTACGACTTTGTCCACGAGATGGTGCGCTGGGGCGGGCTGGATCGGTTGCCGCCGGGGACGACGGTGCTGGATGTAGGTTGCGGCATCGGCGGTAGTTGTCGCCTCTTGGCCCGCGACTACGGCTTTGTCGTAACCGGCATCACCATCAGCCCGCAGCAGGTGCAGCGGGCCCAAGAGCTCACCCCCCCCGATCTCCCTGTCCGGTTTCAGGTAGCGGATGCCCTCAATCTGCCCTTTCCCGACGCCAGCTTTGATGTGGTCTGGTCCATCGAAGCGGGGCCCCACATGCCGGACAAGGCCCGCTACGCCAGCGAGATGCTGCGGGTGCTCAAGCCAGGCGGCATCCTGGTAGTGGCGGACTGGAACCAGCGGGACGACCGTCAAAAGCCCCTCAACTTCTGGGAGCGGCTGGTGATGCGGCAGTTGTTGGATCAGTGGTCGCACCCCGCTTTTTCCAGCATCGAGGGGTTTGCTGAACAGTTGCAAGCCACCGGGCTGGTGGAAGGGCAGGTGGAAACCGCCGACTGGACGCAAGAAACCCTTCCTTCTTGGCTGGATTCCATCTGGCAGGGCATTGTCCGTCCCGAGGGCTTGCTGAAGTTTGGCTTGGTAGGCTTGATTAAGTCGCTGCGGGAGGTGCCCACCTTCTTGCTCATGCGCCTGGCCTTCGGCACCGGCCTCTGCCGCTTTGGCATGTTCCGGGCGGTGCGGGCCGCCACGCCGGCAAACTCCGCCTCCCCAGAAGTAGTTGGCCACAGCACCCAATAAGAGACAATGACGATCCTTGCTCCCACTCCGGATACCCTGGACGCCCTCTACGACGTGATCATCGTCGGCGGCGGCATTGCGGGCCTGACTCTAGCTTGTGCCCTGCAGGGCTCCGGCCTGCGCTTGGCCCTCATCGAGGCCCAGTCGGCTGAGGCAGTCAGGCAGCGCCCCTTGGCCTATGCCCTTTCGCCGCTGTCGATCCGCATCTTTCGGGCCATCGGGGTGTGGGAGGCGCTGGCTCCCCACATCACGCCCTTTGCCCAGGTGATTCTGACCGACGCCAACGCTCCCCAGCGGGTGACATTTAGGCCGGAGGATGTGGGGGAAACGGCGGTTTTCTACTGCGGCGAACATGCTCGGCTGCAGCAGGTGCTCCAGGAGCAAGTAGCCGCCGATCCCAAGATCACCTGCTACTACGAAGCCAGGGTGGAGAGGGTAACCTACGGGAAGGTTGCCGCCGAGGTAGAGCTGGAAATGACACAGGGCCGGCGCCGACTGGCCGCCGCTCTGGTGGTGGCTGCCGACGGCCTGCGCTCTCCCGTGCGGCAGCGGGCAGGGATCCCTAGCGACGGCTGGGACTACTGGCAGTCGTGTATCACCGCCCTGGTGGCCCCTGCCCAAGACCACCAAAACATCGCCTACGAACGCTTCTGGCCTGCTGGCCCCTTCGCCATCCTGCCCCTGCCCGGCAATCGCTGCCAGGTGGTCTGGATCCTGCCCCACGAGCAGGCCAAAGCCACGCTGGCCCTTTCTCAGGCCGACTTCTTGGCCGAGATGCAGCGCTACTACGGCGTCCAGGGCGGCTGCCTCACCTTGCTGAACCCGCCCCAAGTCTTCCCGGCCCGTCTGCGCCAGAGCCGCCGCTACTATCAGCACCGCTTGGCGTTGGTGGGAGATGCTGCTCACCACTGCCATCCGGTGGCCGGCCAAGGGCTGAACCTCGGCATCCGCGATGCCGCTGCCTTGGCCCAGGTGCTGTTGGCTGCTTGGCAACGGCACGAGGATCTGGGAGATGTCAAAGTCCTGTGCCGCTACGGCCGCCGGCGCCGCTGGGAAAACTGGCTGGTGCTGCTCTTCACGGATCTACTCACCCGCACCTTCTCCAACTCCTACTGGCCCCTGGTGGTCATGCGGCGCTGGATCCTGAGCGGGATGATGGCCTTTCCGCCCCTGCGCTGCTTTTTGCTGCGCCTGATGACTGGCTTGTGGGGAAGCCCTCCCTACAGCCCCAGTTCCTCCTTGGCCTTCTGAGCTGCCCAAAGCACCTCCGCATCGGCGGCCTGGGACCAGTCGGGATCGGCGATCTCGGCGTAGAACCTGGGGTCGTAGGAGCGGGTTTGCACCACCACCGGCATGGGCACGGCATGGCCGAGGATCAGGGCCTGCTGTTTGGAATCCAGCTTGGCCAGCACTGTTTTCAAGTTCTGGCTGCCGGCTATCCCTGTAAAGACAGCGTCGATATCCTGCTCGTCGTTGAGGAGGGCCGTGATGCGGGTGCCCAACTGCGACATCACCTCGCTGTCGATACTGGAAGGGCGCTGATCCACCACCAGCAGCGTGACAAAGTACTTGCGCATCTCGCGGGCAATAGTGCCGAAAATGGTCTGCTTGGCCGCCCGCGGATCCAGAAAGCGGTGCGCTTCCTCGATGGTGATGCACAGTTGCCGGGGCCGGTCGAGGGGATTTTTGGACTGCAGGTACCGCTCCGTCTGCTGCACATAGGCCTGGTGGATGCGGCGGGTGATGACGTTGGCTGCCAACATGTAGGAGAGCAGGTTGGACTGGGATCCGAACTCGATGACCACGTGGATGCCGCGGCTGAGGGCCTCCAAGATCTCGCCGATGTAGTTGTGGGGCAAGCTGTTGCGGATGTACTTGAGGTCGTCGAGGCGGGTGAGCTTGCGCTGCAGGGCCAGGATCGAGGCCTTGTTGCCCATCTTCTGTTCGCAAAACTCTTGAACCTCGGCGTTGGAGAGGCTCAAGAGCCGGCTGATCCAGTCGCGGCCAAACTCGTTGCGCAGGATAATGGCGTTTTCCAGGCTGGCCTCGGAGAGGTTGAGCTCCTCCGCCAACAGTGCCAGATCTTCCACCTCGATCTGGTTGTAGGCAATAAACAGTTCGCGGGCATCCCGCACCCCTCGCCGCCGGGTGGAATCGGGATCCAAGGTATAGATTTGTACCTGGGCGGGGAAGAGCTGCCGCAGCCCCTTGACAGTGGTGGCCTGCCTATCCTCGCTGGCCGCCTCCCAGCCGTACTCGGAGTGCATATCAAAAATTAGGTTCACCGCCGCCCGTTTGCGGATGATGCCCGCCAGGAGCAGGCGGGCCAGAAAGGATTTGCCGGTACCGGACTTGCCGAAGATGCCGTTGCTGCGCTCCACCCAGCGATCCAAATCTAGGCAAATGGGCACCGCCATGTCCAGGGGCTGACCGATGGCGAAGTTGCGCCGAGTTGGGTCCTCTTCCCAGCCAAAGACGGTGCGAAAGTCCAGCTCCCGCGCCTCGTACACCTGGGAAAAGTGGGCCGGCACCGTTTTCACCGGCAGCAGCTCCATCGCCTCAGCACCAGGAAGGGCTGGGCCGCCATCTTCTGGCCGGTTGGGATCAATGAGGGGGTACAGCCTTTCCCCTTCCGTCTGCCGCGGCACCAACATCAGCATCGGCGTGAGGGCGATAACCCCGTAGGTGCCGGTACCCGCCAGCACCTCCTGCAGCAGGGTCTCTTCCGGGCGGGGGGGGTTGACCAGGATCTGGGGGTTGCTGGTTGCTAACGTAACGTCGGTGAGCAGACCGAAGAAGCGGTGGCGCTCCCCTTGAATCACCACAAACTTGCCCACCCGCAGGTCTTCTACCGAAACACCGGGGTTGAGGCGAGCTTCCAAGCCCCGACTCAGGGATCCCTGAATCACCGTGGCCAAAGGTTGGGAAGCGGTCATGGCGGTGAGACTAGTTCTGGGCACGGGCGCTGGTGCGGGGGGCGCCATCCTGCACGATCCAGGTGCGGACGATCTCCACCTCCTCCGGCGTCCAAAAGCCCAGACGGGAGAGGGGCAGCCCGCGGGCCTGGATGTAGGCGATCTCCGGGGATCCGCCGCGGGCCTGAGAGCGGTTGGGATTGTTGGCGTTGAGAATAGTGGCGTGGCGGCGCGTCCAGCGGGGATCGATCAACTCGCTCTTGGGATCCCCTGGCTTGACGTAGGCCAGAACCGCCTCGTAGCTATCCAGCAACTGGGTGCGCTGTCGCCCCGCCGGCTGGTGACAGCCGACACAACTGGCCTCCAGCAGCGGTTTGATGTCCCGCTCGTAGGTAAACTGCGGCTCGGTGCGAAAGCGCAGTTGGATGGCCTGCTCCAGCGGCAGCCCCTCTTGGGGGGCAATCGTAAGGGTGTAGTCGGTGCTGAAGCGCAAGGGATCTCGAGGCTTAAGCAACAACTCGTCTCCCTGCACGTCGAAAATGACCGCTGCCGGCGGCTCCAACTGAACCGCCAGCCGTTGTAGATTGGGATCCAGCGGCCGATCGAATTGCAGCCGAATGACTCCATCTATCAAAACATCCTGCTGTTCAGGGGCAGGTTGAGAAGAGACCCACTGTAAAGACGCATTCGACTGGGACCAAACCCACGGATGAGACCCGCTGATAAAGAACATTGCTGCCAACAACAACAGCCCCGCCCAAGTTCGCCACCGTCCCCAGTGGCGAAAGATATTCTGTACGGTCGGAGTGTTCATTGCCGCAGACCCAATTCTACTGTTGTCAGAATAGCGAACTTAATCCATGCTTCAGCCGTTGATGAGATACAGATCGTCAGGGATCCCCAGCGGATCATGAGGATCCCTTGTCTGGTAGAGTAGACGAACAATGAACGCCGGAGCAAAAAGAAGAGGCTGCTGCTCCCAAAGGCTGAAAATCATATTGAGGGCTTCACCCAAGCTGATAGGAGATCACCAGCAGGGAGAAGCAGTACAGGGAGACAGCCAATCAGTTGACGCGCTCCAGCTTGATGTTGTGGTGGCCCAACTTGATCTCGAACTCATCTCCGGGCTTGAGGCCCATCTTCTTGGTGTAGGCAGCTCCAATTAGGAGATTGCCATTCTTATGAACCGAAACCCGGAAGGTAGGAGCGCGGCCACGAGATCCATTTTCGTCACTGGCACCGAGATCCACGCCAACAGCCTTCAGCAGGGCATTGTTAAACTGCATCAGATTCACTCGCTCCTGACCATTCTTGGTGTAGGTGACATAGCCACAGGCGCGAGCTTTTTCCTTGCGATCCGCATTTCCCATTGAAGTTACTTTGTCGAGGAGCTCTTGGCCAGTGAGTGGTTTTGGTTTACTGGTTGTAGCCATATCAAGGTGGTTTTAAGGACAACAGTTAGTGTAGCCAGAAACAAACAGCGATTGCAATAGAGGTTCCTCCAATTCCTCTTCACCTTCCTATTAGAGAGAATAGGTTCGGCGGCTGCAATGGGATTGAAGGGTGATTGCGCAAAACAGTAGTGGAGAATTTTCTCTAGAGGCCAGAACCTGTGGGGGAGACTTTCGCGGAAGGGACAGGCCCTCAGGGCCAAGGGCATATAAAGGTGTCTTTGAGTGTCTCTAGACGCTGGATCCCCGCTGCGGCACCGGAGTTGAGCAAAAGCAGGGAAACTGGAAACAAGGCTGTTTGAGTGTCACTCGATATGGATCTCTTTTGGTCGGGACGGCGTCTTCTGGTTGGGGTGAGCGGGGGGATTGCTGCCTACAAAACGGCGGTTTTGGTATCTGCTCTGGCCCAGCAGGGGGCAGAGGTGAGGGTGGTTTTGACGAAAGCTGCAGAACAGTTTATCTCCCCGCTGACATTTGCCACCGTGTCTCGCCAGCCAGCTTTTACAGATGCCGAGTTTTGGCAAGCCACGCGGGGACGGCCGCTGCACATCGAGCTGGGGGAATGGGCCGAGGCTCTTCTGATTGCGCCGCTTTCGGCCAACACCTTGGGCAAGGTGGCCCAGGGGCTGGCGGACAATTTGCTCACCAATGTGGTTTTGGCTTGCCACTGTCCGGTGGCCCTGGCGCCGGCCATGAATACCCACATGTGGAAGGCTGAAGCGGTGGCCGAGAATTGGCAGCGGCTGCAACGGGATCCCCGCTTCTGGGCCTTGCCCACTGCCAGTGGCCGCCTGGCCTGTGATGCGGTGGGGGAAGGGCGTATGTTGGAGCCAGAGGCGCTGCAGGAGTATGTGCGGGCTCTGCTCTGGACAGGGGGGAAAAAAGACTGGCAAGGGAAGCGGGTGTTGGTGACGGCAGGAGGCACCCGCGAGCCCATCGACGCGGTGCGTTTTATCGGCAACCCGGCCAGTGGGCGGATGGGGGTGGCGCTGGCAGTGGCAGCCGCCTGCCGGGGGGCCGAGGTCACGCTGGTGCATGGGCCGCTGGGGATCCCCCTTGATCCAGCACCCTTCGCCATTCGGGCCATGCCGGTGGAGACGGCAGCCCAACTGGAGAGAGTTTTGCAGGCGGAGTTTCCCCAGGTGGATCTTTTGTGGATGGCTGCCGCTGTGGGGGATGTGCGCCCCGCCCAGGTTTACGCGGGGAAACTGCCAAAAGGCGATCTGCCCCCCATGCTGCCCTTGGAGCCTGTCCCTGACCTGGTGGCAGCCCTGGCCCGCCACCGACGTCCCGGTCAGCTTCTTATCGGCTTTGCCGCCCAGAGCGGGGATCCCCTCCCCTCAGCCAAGGAGAAGCTGCAGCAGAAAGGGCTGGACGCCATTGTGGCCAATCCCATCGACCAGCCGGAGAGCGGCTTTGGCAGCAGCCACAACCAAGGCTACTGGATCCCGCGGCAGGGCAGCCCAGAACGGCTGCCTTGGACAACCAAGGCCACCCTGGCCCACCGGCTGCTGGATCTGGCCCTGCAGCTGGAGCCGAGCTGACCCCGAGGCCTCACTGCTTTGGCTTCGTATCTCGGCTGCGAGGGTAACGGTTCTCCCGGCGATCGGACCAAAATCAGGCCAAAATCAGGTACCTTTGAGGCTAAGCGCAGAGGGATCCGATGGCGATCATCGTTTTGAAAGCCTGGTATTTGGATTCGGTGTTGTCTGCCTCCCAAGTTCAACAGAGGGCTCCCGATCTGCGCCTAAGCCGTACCGGCCTCTTGAAAACGGCGATGCGAGCCGATTTCCTCGACGATGTGGAGCAGGTGAAGGCTTCTGTCTGGTGGCAGCGCTACTTGGAAGGGGAGCTGGTGGAGTTTTACATCGAGGGCAGCGGCGCCTACAGCATCTCCAACCTCGATTTGATCAGCCGCGAGATCTACTTTAATAAGCGGGCCACCCTGAACATGACGGAGCCGGTCATCTACTTTTGTGGCCAAGCGGATTACCCCGACTCCAGCGCCACGCTGCACCAGGCGTTGCAGGCGGTGGTGGAGACCATTAACCGCCATCACCAACCGGTTCTTCCGCTGCAACTGCAGGGATCCCTGCCCAGCGAAAGCGAGACCCCCCTCATCGACGCGGCCCTGATTCGCAAGCTCAAGCACGCGCTGCTGGTGGTGGCCGATGTCACCCCGGTGCAGGTGAATGGCCGAGGACGGCCTCTGCCCAGTCCCCAGGTCTGTTTGGAGTTGGGCTATGCCCTGCAAGCGAAGCGCCCCGAGCAATTGCTGCTGGTACAAATGCCCCGCGACGACATCGAGGGATCCTTTCCTTTCGAGGTGGAGGGCAGCAGTTTTTTGAAAATTGCCGATCCGCAGCGCCTGTCGGATCAATTGGGAGCCGAGATCGCCCGGCAGTTGCAGCGCAACCGGGTTATCTCCCTCTAGCCAGACGCACCTATCCAACTGCCCCTCGCAGCCGTTAGACTCTTGGAGATGGCTGGGGGTACTGCTCTCCAAAACCCAAACGGCATCTATTGGCGCTCCCTTTTTGTGCAACCATGACTCTGGCTAATGCAAATTCTCTGGGTTCTCCGGATCGCTCTGCAGCAGGTTGGCAGAGAGGTTTGAACGGCCTGATGTTCCTGCTGCTGGCGGGAGTTCCTCTATCTTGGGTGGGGCACTTCCGAGGCTGGGATCCCAATCTGGTCTTCCTCTGTGCCGCCTTGGCGGTGGTGGCCTTGGCCAAGTTTATGGGTCAAGCCACCGAGGAGATTGCCGCCTTGACCGGGCCGACCATAGGGGGGTTGATCAACGCCACTTTTGGCAATGCGGCAGAATTGATCATCGGCTTGGTGGCGCTGCGGGCGGGGCTGGTGGAGGTGGTGAAAGCCTCGATCACCGGCTCGATCATCAGCAACCTGCTGCTGGTGGCCGGGCTGGCCATGTTTTTGGGCGGCATTAAGTTTCGCGAGCAGAGCTTTCGGCCCGAAGTGGCCCGCATGAATGCCTCGGTGATGAACCTGGCGGTGGTGGCCTTGATCTTGCCCAGTGTGGTCACCTATGCCGATGCCAACTTGGGAGCGCTCTCCATCCAAGAGCTGTCCACGGCGGTGGCTCTGGTGCTGATCGGGGTTTACGGCCTCACCTTGCTGTTTTCCCTCAAAACCCACAGTTACCTCTACGCTCTTCACGAGGCCGCAGCCGCAGAGAATGAGGCGGCCAATCGCCTGGCCCCCAATCCGGTTTTGCAGGCGGAGGGCTCCATTCCCCAAGTGTTGACGGCCCCGCCCGAGCAGCCTGGGCTATGGCCTTGGGTGTTGGCCCTTTTGGGGTTGACGGTGTTGGTGGCACTGGAGTCGGAACTGTTGGTGAGCACCTTGGAGCACACTCTGGAGCATTGGCACATTACCTCGCTGTTTATGGGGGTGATCTTGCTGCCGATCATCGGCAATGCGGCCGAACATGCGACGGCAATTACGGTGGCCATGAAAGACAAGATGGATCTCTCCTTCTCAGTATCTCTGGGCTCGACGATGCAAATTGCCCTGTTCGTGGCGCCCCTGCTGGTCCTGGCCGGTGACCTGCTGGGCCAGCCGATGAACTTTAACTTCGGCATGGTGGAGCTGGTAGCGATCGCCGTCTCGGTGTTGCTGGTCAACTCTGTCAGCAGCGACGGGCGCTCCAACTGGCTGGAGGGGCTGTTGCTCTTGGCCACCTATGCCATTCTCGGCATTGCTTTCTTCTTCTTAGATTGATGGAAGAACTTTAGCATCGGCTCATGCCGCACAATCTGCAAGCTTCAAGTAGATCGAGGCGGGGAACAGCGGGATCCCTGCTTTGGCCGCTCCTTTTTTTCGGCACTTCCCTCGCCCTATCCCCGGCCATCGAGCCGGCATGGGGTCAGGAAACTTCTCAAAACAACGGCACCGCCTCCAACCTGCCTTTGCTCAACCGCTTGGATGCCCTGGAAGAGCTGCGGCAGGCGCTCAGCCTGCCCACCACCTCCATCCAAACGGAGGCTGTGACGCTGGATGGGCGGCGGCTGTTTTTGGTCGCCGCGCTGCAGGGGGATCCCGGCAGCGTGCCGCCGGTGTCGCAGCGGGCCCGCTCCATCGAACAAACCCTGCGCCAGTTGGCCCAGTCGGGCCTTGACCCGGAAACACTGCGGGTGGAGGTCGTCCTCGACAGCCAAACCAATCAGCCGGTGATCCGGGTGAATGGACGCCATTTGATGACCATCACCTCTCTGGATGCTCAGCTTCAGGGCAGCCAGCCGATGGATTGGGCCGAACAGGTGGCGGGCATTGTCGAGGAGGCCCTGCGCACCTGGCAGCGGGAGCGACAGCCCCAGTTTTTGCGCCGCCAAGCCCTGATAGCCCTCGCCATTCTGGCAGCAGCGGCAAGCCTGAGCCGGCTTTGTCAACGAGAACGACGACGGCTGCAGCAAAAACGCGATGCCCTGCAGGCGGAGTACCAGGCCATCCAAGCAGAGGTGCAGGAGCGCCTCCAGGGGGAGCCGGGCGAGGATCCCGTCTTGGTCGAACAACAGGCAGGGCGCAAACGGCAGGCATCCTATTTGGAGCTGCAAATTCGTCTGCTGCGCCTGGTGCAGGTTGGCCTGTGGACGGGCGGCGTTGGGGTGAGTTTGGGCCTTTTCCCCCAAACACGACCCTTGCAAACGTTTCTCCTGGTCTCGCTGCGCGGCCCTCTGCTGCGCTTGGCAGGGGTGGGCCTGGCGACCTATGGCAGTGTTTGGCTGAGCAGCCTGCTGCTGGACGGCCTCTTCGCCGCCTTGCGCCAGGAGCAGTGGCAAAATGCCCCCACCTATCGCCTCAGCAAACGCCTCAGCACCTTTGCCGGTGTCTCCAAAGGAGTGACAGCCACCACGCTGGTTTTGCTGGGATCCCTGGTCGGCTTGGCCTCAGTGGGGGTGAATATCGGCCCTTTGGTGGCCAGCCTGGGCTTCATCGGCCTGGGCATCTCCCTCGCCGCCCAGGATTTGATCAAAGACGTGATCAACGGGCTGTTGATTTTGCTGGAAGACCAATTTGCCGAAGGAGATGTGATCGTGGTGGATGGGCGGAGCGGCCTGGTGGAACATATGGATCTGCGGCTAACCCAGTTGCGCAACACCGAAGGCAGCCTGATCTCCATTCCCAACAGCGCCATTCGGGTGGTGGAGAACCTCTCCAACGGCTGGTCGCGGGTGGATTTGGGGATCGTGATCGCCTACGAAAACGACCTGGAACAGGCGATCCGCATCACCGAGCAGGTGGCGCTCCAGATGTACCGGGAGCCGGCTTGGCGGGACAAGATCCTCGAGCCCCCCGAGATGCACGGCGTCGATGACCTAGGGGAGCGGGGGATCACCCTGCGCATCTGGATCAAAGTGCAGCCCCTACAGCAGTGGCGGGTGGCGCGGGAATATCGCCGTCGCCTCAAGCATGCCTTCGACCAAGCCGGGATCCGGATTCCGTTTCCGCAGCAAACCCTCTGGTTCCACAGCCCCTTGGAGATGCGCATCCAGGGCCTCAGCCCAGAGGAGACCCACCGCCTGCTGCGCCTGATGGAGTCGCGGCTGGAGGCCCGTCCGCGGGAAAGGGATCTTGATCCAGAAGACCTCACAGACCAGGTTCCTGCCGAGGGTCTTCATCGCCCTTAGCCGCCCGGCTGGCCTGCAGTTGCGACAGGGCCAACAGCTACTCGTCGCCGATGATTTCCGGCTCAGTCAGTTCATCCGACATCTCGATGACGGCGCGGCGGATGGGCTTCATCCAGCCATCTTCCAGATCGTCGGGATCGTCGTAGCGACGGCGCTTGGCCCGGTTGGCCACCTGTACTGTGATGCGGTAGCGATTTTTGGAGGCGTTGATCAGAGCCTCTACCCGACGCATCAGCTCGTCGTTGTCGATAGCCAGTTGATGCTTGCGTGGGGCCATCATCGCAGTTTTAACCTTGGCATCTATTGTTACAGGGGATCCTGATTTTAGCAGAGAACCGGCCAATCCTTCCCTTGCTCAGCGCCCGACCGACTTACGCACTGCGATCAAGCTGCTGCCGGTGCCCAGAAAAACCCCCATCCCCAACAGCAGCAGCGGCAAGAACCAAAACTCCAGTTGGCCGGGATCCGCCTGCATCACCTTGAGAAAGGGCAAGGCGATCAACCGCTCCAGCACCTCCTGCAGCAACTGTCGGGATCCCAGAACCAAGCCCCAAGCCCCTAGCGCGCTGATCACCCCGAACAGGCAGCCCTGCAAAATAAAGGGCAAGTAAATCCAAGCTGCCGTTGCCCCCACCAGTTGCATCACCTCGATCTCCCGCCGCCGCGCCATGACGATCAGCCGAATGGTGGTGGTGATCACAGCCACCGCCGTCAGGGCCAACACCCCGGTGATGCCCAGGGATCCCAGCCGCAGCATCTCCTGAATTTGGGCCAGTTGTTCCACGATGCGGCTGCCGTAGTACACCTCGTCTACCCCTTCCAATTGGCGAATCTGTGCCGCCACCTCCCCCAGGGCTTCGGCGGAATCCGCCTTGACCCGCAGGGCATCCACCAAAGGGTTCTCCCCCAACTGGGTTTCCATCGCCGCCTCATCCTGGATCCCCATCTCGATGAGGAGGGTGCGCCAAGCTTGGTCTTTGGTGATGACCTTCACCGCCACCACGTGGGGCAATTGGGCGACCTGGGGCTGCAACTCCACCCCTTGGCGTTCCGGCTCCAGATAGACGGAGATCTCCAGTTGCTCCCCCAGGGATCGCACCGTCGCATCCACCCCCCAAGACAGCTCCACGCCGATCCCCACCAAAAACAGCAACACCAGCAGGGTGCTCACCGCCGCCCAGTTCAGCCAGCCTCCCCGCCGCAACCCCAAAAAAGTCTCTTGCAGGAGATAGCGAATCTTGTTGAGAAATCGGGAGAGAGATTGCATGCTGTTTACCGCCCAACACTGCCAGTAAACCCAATCTTCGGGATTCCCGCCCTATGCAGCGCCTCAGCGCAGATCATACAGGCGTCCTCCTTCCATGCGCACCACCCGGTGGCCGGCCCGCTCCACCAGATGGGGGTCGTGGCTGGTCATGATGACAGTCACCCCAAAAGAATTGAGCCGCTCCAAAATCTGGAGAACCAAGAGCGAGTTTTCCGGATCCAGGTTCCCCGTCGGCTCGTCTGCCAGCAGCAGCACCGGCATGTTAACAATGGCACGGGCCAGGCTGAGGCGCTGCTGTTCTCCTCCCGAAAGCTCATGGGGAAAGCGATCCCGCTTTTCGGTCAGCCCCACCATCTTCAAAGTCGGCCCGATGCGGCGGCGGATTTCGGCGGGGGACAGCCCTTGGGCGCGCAGCACAAAGGCCACATTTTCCGCCAGGGTGCGGTTGGCCAACAGGCGATAGTCTTGAAAGACCACCCCCAAGCGCCGCCGCAGCATCGCCAGCGGACGGGGTGGAATGCGGTAGGGCCGCCGCCCTTCCGAAGAACATAGGCACACCTGATCCACCACAACCGTGCCCTCGGTGGCCTGTTCGTCCCCGTAGAGCAGTCGCAAGAGGGTGGACTTGCCCGCTCCCGACACGCCGGTAACAAACACGAACTCGCCGCGGCGCACCTCCAGGTTCACATCCTGAAAAATCAAGTTGCCGTTGGGGAAGACCTTGCTCACGCCCCGCAGGGACACCATGCTGGCTGGGGCCTGCAAAGATCCCGGCTGGGTGCTGCTGTACAAGCTCAAGGGGGCCAGATGAGGAGTGGGAGCTGTACCGGCCCAACGGTGAACGCGAGGGGAATAGCCGATGTGCTGACCAAGCATCATAAGGAAGCGCCTACAAAAGAGGAAGACGAGGAAGCGCCGGCAGGCTAGGGGCGCCAGCGAGAAGCGGGATCCCACAGCACCCGCCAGGCAAACCTGGGCAAAGCCAACATGCGTCGCCAGCGCCAAGGTTCCTGATAGAGACGATACAACCATTCCAGGTGATGGTCACGCCACCAGCGGGGGGCTCGCCGTTTTTGGCCAGCCCAAATGTCGAAGCTGCCCCCCACCCCCATCCAGATGGCCTGGGGCAAGAGGCTGCGCCATCTCTGGATCCACAGCTCCTGGCGCGGGGAGCCCAGCCCCACCCACACCAGTTGCGGCTGGAAGTCCTGGAGAGTGTGCAGCAGGTTTTCTTCCTCGGCAGGGGAGAAGTAGCCGTGGTAGCCCCAAATGGACAGAGAGGGAAAGCAAGCGTGCCAATGTTGAATCGCTGCCCGGTTGACTTCCGGCCTTCCCCCCACCAAGGCCAAGCGCCACCCCCGTTCTGCCGCCAGCGCGATCAGGGCTTCGGCCAGCTCGATCCCCGGCACCCGCTGGACGCGGATCCCCTGCCGCCGCAAAGCCCACACCACCCCCGCCCCATCTGGGATCACCAGCTCTGCTCGTTGTAGCACCTGGGCAAAGGCCGGATCCCGCTGCGCCTGCATGATCATCTCTGGGTTACAAGTAACCACCTGGGCGCCCTGCCTCTCCTGAATACGCGCCTCGATCCAGGTGGCATAGCTCTGTAGACTGGCTTCTGGCAGAGCCAGGTGTAGGTTCACACCCAGAATTGAATGGCTTGCTAACGACACCACCACCGACCCATGCTTGCCCCCGCTGGTTTCAAGATAGCCCGGCTCAGCCGTCCAGCTCATTCCATGTAAAGTCTCTTCCCTCAGGCATCCAGGGCAGCACAAGCGGCGTATTCCCATCAGACCAGGCCGAGAGGGAATTGCCCGAGCAAGAGCAAGCCCTTAGAAGTTGGTTGCCCTCTTTCGAGACAGGAGACTTGAGATGAAGACTGCAAAGACTCCCTTCGCTCTGCCTCACCTGGCCGCCGAATGGGATCCCAGCACCACATCTGGCAGGTTCTGGCAGCCTTCCCGCCGCAGCTTGTTGTTGACCGGTTTGCTGGCGGGAGTGGGTGGGGTGCTTGGGTTGCGCAGCCTACCCAGTGCTGCCCAGACCAACACTGCCGACATCGCCATCCTCAACGCTGCCATCGACTTGGAACAGCAGGCGATCTGGGCCTACAAAACCGCTGCCGGCAAGCTGAGCAACACCGAAGTGGGCAAAATTGTGTTGGAAGTGGCCACCAAGAACCTGAAGGATCACGAACAACACCGCGATCTGTTGGCGGGTGCCGTGCGGCAGTTGGGGGGAACCCCCTCGCCGGCTCGGGATAGCTACGACCTCTCCACCTACATTGACGGCAAAGAAGGCAATCTCGATTCCGACGCCAACATCGCCAAGCTGGCCCTGGCCCTGGAGTTCGATGCAGCCCTGGCCTACAACGATGCATTCGTTCAGCTTTCCAACAAAGACCTGGTGGCTGCCGCCAGCACCATCGGTCCCAATGAAGTTGCCCACGCCACTGCGATCCGGGCCGTGTTCAATCGCCTCGATCCGAGCATTTTGGTGGTGCCTGCTCCCTTCGTCAGCGCCGAGACTCGGGAGCGCTGGATCCTGAAGGTGTAGAGCTGGATGATCTCCAGGGCCTCCCCATGTCCCTATTGAGGCAGCTCCCAAGCGCTTCCCTCACCCCTCTCCCAAAGGGAGAGGGGAGTTAGAGCGGCAGTGCGTAGCAATAACGACGTAACGAACCGTTTCATTGCTATTTAAAACGACTAAACGACTATAGGAAGTCTCAGCCTTTTTGCTCTTCCTGGCCTGTGTGGAGAAAGCCCTATGCCAATGACGCGGCGGTTGCTGTTGCTGAGTGGGCTGGGATCCCTAGTCAATGTGGGGGCCATTTTGGCCGTGGAGCGCTGGCGACGAGCCGGCTCGGCTGCGGGTCAGGATCCTGTCGAGACAACGGCAGCAGTCGAGGCTCACGGCCCGCTGGCGCAAACGGAAGCAGAGGTGATCATTCGCGGGTTTCAGTACCTGCCCCCGGAGATTACTCTCAAGCGGGGGGGCAAGGTGACTTTCACCAACCTGGATTCCACCCCCCACACGGCTACTCCTGTGGCAGGGGCGCAGTTCCAAGGGACAGGGCGGCTGCGGCGCAACGAGAGCAAAACCTTGACCTTCGAGGTAGCCGGCATTCAGGAGTATTTCTGCGATATTCACCCCAGTATGGTGGGTCGAGTTGTTGTCGTCGAGTAAGGTGAAAGCCATGCCAACGGAAACCCTGGGATCCCCTGTCCCTTTTTGGACCCTCTGTCGGCGGGTGTACCTGGTTTGGGCCATTCTTTTGGGGATCGGGTTTGCCGCCACCCAGTTTCACCAAGAGGCCAACATCAACTGGCTGTGGTTGCTGATTTCTCTTATTGGCTTGGGCTATATGGTGCGGCAGACGGCGCTGCCGGAGTTTCGAGCTGCCGGATTGGCCCATCTTTACTTCGTGGGCTTGGTCTGGACACTGGTGATCGCCCTGGGCATGATTCTCTCCGTGCTGCCTTTTGTCGGTCGTACCCCTCTAGCGGCTTTGAGCCAATATCTGGGGGTGTTTTGGCTGTGGCAAATGGGGTTGGGCCACTGGCTCAACGGCCTGGTGGATCCGCCGCGCCTTCCCTACTGGATCACCGGTGGGATCCAGATCTTGGCCGGAGTTGCCTGCCTGCTGTGGGGGCTGGAGTGGCAGTATGCGGTGGCAGGGGGGATCGGGGCTTTGGCCATGCTGCTTCTGATCCCGCTGCATGGATCTCGATAGATCTCACTGATCTCCCTCTGAGGCCTTATCCAGGTGCACCTGCCAGACTTGGCCCAGCGCCCTCACCTCATCCCCAAGGCGCAATTTGCGCCCGCGGCGGGTTTCCACCTCGCCATTGACCTGCACCTGTCCGGCTTGGATCAACTGCTTGGCCTGCCCACCGGTGGACACAACCCCCGCCCACTTGAGAAACTGATCCAGCTTAATCACGGGATCTGTCGCCATCACTGCACCCAAAGGGTTTTGACATCGACCAGTTGTCCCATTGCCTGTTTCTCCACTCTGGCATTTGCATTCTGCCCGGAATGGGGCTCGGGAGAGAAAAATTGGTGATGTTTGGGATCAGGGTTGCAAGCTGCTCGTGGTTGCCGTTGGATCCCCGGCCCAGAACTCATAAGCGGCTTGCGACAGGCTGGCGATCAGCTCTTCGGCTCTGGGGTCGTTGGGGGTTTCTCGCTTCACCCACACCGCCGCCACATAGCGTCGCCCGTTGGGCAAATCCAGGATCCCGGCATCTCCCACCACCGAGCGCAGGGTTCCCGTCTTGTGGGCAATGCGCACCTCCTGGCCCAGGTGGGGTCGAAAGTAGGAAGGCCGTTGGGTACGCCAGAGAATGTCCAAAAAGCGGTCGCGGCTGCGGCGGCTAAGCATGCGCCCCTGTTCCACTTGGCTGAGCAACCAAACCATGTCGCGTGGGCTGCTGGTGTTGGTGCCCTCCAGATCCGGTAGCCACCAGGAAATTTGCGTGTGCTGTAGCCCCCACTGACGAAATTTTTGGTTGAGAGCCTCCTGTCCACCCAGGCGATCGATGATCAGATTGGTGGCGAAGTTGTCGCTGAGGGTGCTCATCAGGGTGGCCGCCTCCAGGGCAGAGACCTGGGATCCCAGGGGACGGGTTTGGAGCACGCCCGCTCCTCCTGCCTTGAGATCTTCCCGCAGGGCGAGCGGTTCATCCAGCCGCACCTGCCCGGTTTCCACGGCCTGGAAAAAGGCCAAGAGAATGGGGATCTTGATTACGCTGGCGGCAGGAAAAGCCTGATCCGGCCTGACGCCGGCAAAGGCGCCGCTTTCCACCTCCCAAAACAGGGCCCCTGCCGTCAACCCCGGTTGGTCGGCCAAAGCGGCTAGGCGCTCCTGCAAAGCCGGGATCGCCTCTCCCTGCAGGGTATCGCTCGGCCCTGGATCCCCAAGCTGCGTCGTGGCAGGTTCTGTCTGTCCAGTGGGGGTTGATTGCAGCAGTTGCGAGAGGCCGGCCATTGTCAGGCCCAGGATGAGACTGAAGCTCAGGCCCCTGAGCAACACTTCTCCGAGGGCCGGAGAACGTCCTGGGCGGCGAGGCTGGACAGCCCGTTGGCGCAGACGGGCGATGGCTTTTTGGCGGGCCAGACGCAGCGGCTGAGGGTGGGAGGCAGCCGGGGCAGGAAGCAGGCGCCCAGAACCCCCCAATAGGGCATCCTTAGCGGATCGTGAGGGGCGGCGGGGATCCCGAGGCTTCTTGGGCGTTGGTCTCCTCTCCCTTGCTCCGGCCATGAGAACAACTGCTCCCACACAAGGCTTGCGTAAAGATGTTGACAGTTTTACCAGCTCTGGTGGCTCGGTTTAATTAAACACACAAATTGGCCAACCTGACCCGACCCAGACATCAATCAAACCGTTGCGGCCTCAACCCCGGCAGAGACGGAGTCCTTGTTGCCAGATATCTGCTTGCCTGCCGGGGCCTTTGGCTAGCGCTTGCAGAGCCGGTATACCGGCAAGGTGAAATGAAAGCTGCTGCCTTTGCCCAGGACAGATTCCACCCAAATCTGGCCATAGTGGGCGCGCACAATCCGCCGGCAGAGGGAAAGGCCGATGCCATAGCCCTCCTGCTGTTGATCCCGGGACAGACGAACGGAATCGGAGAAGATGCTCTCCTGGTCGGCTTCCGGGATCCCGGGGCCGGTATCGCTGACGGTCACCTGCACCTTTTGGCTGGTGCGATGGAGGACATCGAGGCGGATGGATCCCTCGGCAGGGGTGTACTTGATGGCGTTATCCAGCAGGTTGAACAGAACTTGGCGGATCTTGTCGGGATCCACATGAACAGAAGGCAGATCGACGGGAATATCCGCTTGAAACTGCAGCCGCTTGGCTTGCATGCGCGGCTGTAGCTCTTCGATCACCGGCTGACACAGGCTGGGCAACTGGGTTTCTACGGCTCGAATCCTCAGCTCCGAGGCGGCGCCCCGGGCTGACTCGAGAATATCGGTGATCATGCTGTCCATCTTGCGCAGTTGCTGGCGGGCGTGGTCGAACAACTGCCGCTCCAGCGCTTTGTCCAGGGATCCCTCGCGCCCCTGCTGGAGGGTTTCGACCGCCAGAGCCGTGGCCGTCAGGGGGCTGCGCAAATCGTGTACCAACATGGCCAGAACGCGGTCTTTGAAGTCCAACTGCTCCTGCAATTGGGCCCGTTCCTGCCGCAGCAAAAACACCTCTTCCGACATTTGCAACAGCGCCTCGGTGGTCGGGGGAGGGGTGGGATCCTGTCCTGCACCTTCTTGTTGGGAGGCCAAGGCCGCCTGGCCCTGCCAACGGGGCCACCACACTTCCAACTGTGTTGCCAAGTCGGCCCCCGCCAAGACCTGAGCGGGCAGAGGTTCGGCCTTGACCAGAGCTGGAGTCGCCACCAACTTGTAATGCTCCGCCAGGTAGGGGTGCTCCTCCAGCAGCACCACTTTTAGTTGGGCAGGGTATTGGCCGGGTAACCCCTGGATGTGCTGAAGCAGATGCTTCTCAAGTTCAGCAACGACGGCTCGACTCTTGGCAAACAACAGCAGGCGAATGACAGAACGAGCGGAGGTGAGATCTGGCGAAGTCTGCATAGGCCGAAATCCAAAAGGCCAGAGGTTGGCGTTTCAGCAGCCGGGATTGCCATCTGCTCGAGCTGTGGGATCCACTGCTGCTTGTTCTTTCCTAACACTTAACCTTGGGGAAAAGCTGAAAAGGAACAGCGAACGTAGCGAGAGACCCCCAGAGTGCACCTTTTCCGCCCAACTGACAACCGTGGAACTCAGTGAAACAGGTAGGCCAACCCCACCAGCAGAGCCACCAACCCCACCGCTGTCAGGGTGAAGTGAAGCAGAGAGGTCCTGCCTTTGCGCACCATGTTGCGCATGGCCAGGCGGGTATAGCTCGGGGGGGATCCCTGCTGCTCCGCAACGCTTGCGCGAATGCCGGTCGAAGAAGAATCTGCAGAAGAAGGCTGCGCCATCCGAATGACCAGAGCAATAACTTAACCCTGTCTCCAGGCTAGCTCAATCTGCCTGCCAGACATCGGCATCGTTTTGGGGTAACCTGCCGATTGCAGCGAAGCGATGGCTGTTGGGCGGGGATCTTCCGGTGCCAAAATAACGACAGCATCCCCCTCCTTGGCGCTTATGTTGCAGGTTCAGCATCTTTCCTACCATCCGGCAGCCGTTTCCCAGCCGATTCTCAAGGATCTCTCCTTTGAGCTGGGCCCGAACCAGTTGGGGCTGATCGTGGGCAAAAGTGGGGCCGGCAAGAGCACCCTGCTGGAAATCTTGGCCGGCTTGGCGCGGCCCACCCAGGGACGGATTGCCTGGGGCGGGACGGAGCTCTCCCTCAACCAGTTGCGCAGCCTGGCGGGGTTGGTGTTTCAGTTCCCGGAGCGGCACTTTTGTGGCTTGACGGTGCTGGAGGAAATGCGCTTCGGCCACCCGGAACTGCAGCAAAAGGAGATCGAGAATGTCCTCCAGCAGGTGGGATTGGCAGGGATCCCTCTGCACACCTTCCCCAACCACCTCAGCGGCGGGCAACAGCGGCGCTTGGCCCTGGCGGTGCAGCTCATTCGCGGCCCGTTTCTGCTGCTGCTGGACGAGCCGACGGCGGGGCTGGATTGGTCCGTGCGGCGGCAGTTGATCGAGCTGTTGGCCCGGCTGAAATCCACCTGGACGGTGTTGGTGGTTTCCCACGACCCGGAGGAGCTGTCCTCTATTGCCGATGTGCAGTGGACGTTGCAGGCGGGATCCCTACAGCCGGTGCCGGCAGAGGCGCTGCTTCACAAGTAGCGGCGCGGATCCACCGGTTGGCCGTTGACCCGCACTTCAAAGTGAACATGAGGCCCGGTGGAGAGGCCGGTGGAGCCAGAAGCGGCAATGGCCTGCCCCCGCTGTACCTGCTGGCCCACCCCGACGGCGACGCGGCTGTTGTGGGCATAGAGGGTGGTGATGCCGCCGCCGTGGTTCACAATCACCGTGTAGCCGTAGCCGCCGTACCAACCGGCGTAGATGACCGTGCCCCGGTCTGATGCCCGAACTGGCGTGCCGGTGGGCACACCGAAGTCGATCCCCGCATGAAAGCGGCGGCTGCGATAGAGGGGGTGAACCCGCCAGCCGAAGCCACTGGTGATCGGCCCGCGCACCGGTGGGATCAACCGGCCCGTCCCCTGAACCGGATCCCCACCCCCTCGCTGCTGAGCCTGCTGGGCGATCAGTTGCTGGATGAGGACGGTCAACTGTTGAGAATCGGCTTCCAAACGCCGTTGGGCTGCTTCATAGGCAGCGCGCTCGTTGGCCAGGCGGCCCACCAGTTGCTCTTGGGCGGCAGCCTGCTGCTGCAGTTGGTTTTTCTGGGCGGCCAGCTCCTGCAAAATCAAAGAAATCTCGTTGCGCTGCATCTCCAGAGCAACGCGCTGCTGCTCCACCTCCTCAGCCATCGCCTGCAGCTCCCGGATCAACTGCCGGTCGGCCTCGATCAGCAATTGCAACTGGTGGCGGCGATCGAAAAACTCGTTCAGGTCGCGGCTGGTGAGCAGCAAAGCCCACCAATGTTCTGCCCCCTGCCGCTGCATGTAGCGCAAGCGGGCGGCCGTGCCCTGCTGCTGCCGCCTCAGGCGGTCTTGCAGCTCCTGGAGCTCTTGCTGCGCTTGCTCTAGGGCCTTCTGGGCCTGTTCCAGACGATATTGGTTGTCGCGCAGGCTGGCTTCGGTTTGGCGAATGTTTTGGCGCAGGGATCCCATGCGGCGGCGGGCCTCTTCTTCGGCCTGGCGCACTTCTCCGAGGCGGCGCTGAGTGCTCTGGATTTGTTGCTGGATCTGCTGCTGGCGCTGCTGCAGTTGGTTAACATTCTGCGCCTGAGACGGGGCCATTTCCCACAGCAGCAGACAGAGGGCGAGCAATCCGAACACCATCCACCCTTTCAGCCTGTGTGCCACACGACTCAGACTTGTCACTCCCCACACCCTCTGCAACAGACCTACCGACCCTAAGGATACAAAGATTTGCCAGGATCTGACCGAGCCCAACTGGATTGTTGCCCCCGGTCTCGCTACTCCAAATGGCGATGGGCTGGCCGCCCGCCTATCGGCAAAACTTCAGGCTAAAAATAGTAAAAATAATACGAGAATGACAAAAATTGACCCAAGAGCCATCTCATACAAACGGGACACCATGCGCCACTTGCGAGTCTGGGGGGCTTCTTCCTCCTCTCTGCCCAGTTCAATATTGGCTAGAGAGACAACAAGGCCACAGATGGCTGACAAAAGGAGGAACCAGCGACGCCACGAAAGAATGGGAAAAGCAAACGCTCCAACCAGTGCTGTAAACGCACAAACAGTTGCTCCCATAAACACCAGCTTTGCCCGTTCTCTGTTCATCTGTTAACCTTCTCCCAAAAGGGAATTTTTACAATTTATTCTTGTTTTGCCGACAAGCCGGTTTTGTTATTTCTGGATTCTAAGCGCCATTCTCCCCTCACCGACCGCCAGCGGTACGACGCCGGCTGCCCCACATCCCTGTTGGGTTTCGTGGTCTGGGCCTGAGGGCAAAGTTTAGGTGCGGTTTGGCAATGGAAGTCGCTGCGGGCGTGAGCAACATGAGGTGGATTGGTCTGGCCCAACCCCACGGTTGGCGTAGCGTGCCATGGGGAATGCCAGAGCGCAGGACTGAGAGCTCCCCGAACCCCTTAAAAGCTAAATTGAGAGTTAAGGGTGAGTTGCCACGCAAGCTAAGATCGGCAAATCCTGTCTATCGATAGAGGATCCGCGTCGGCCATGATGACCGTAATGGAGTTTTTCGCCCTCAGTGCTGGGGAGTGGATGTGCCAGCGCACCAGCCATCACTTGGCTTTTCGCCGCTCTGAGGGAGGGAGGTCGAAAGTCCAGATTGCCACGCTTGCGCCAACCGATCCAGCCGTCATCCGGGTTTGTGAGCTGTTCAAGGTGGATCCGCAGCGAGCTGTGGGAGCAGCGCGGGTGCGGTGGGATGGCGAGCAGGAGTGGGACAACGAAGAGTACAAAGGCGATGTGGTGCTGGTTCCCATCCCCGATGAGGTCGATCCCATGCGCGGGCAATTGCTGCGGGATCAGGGCTATGCCGAAAAAATACCGGTGGCCGGTACCTATGTGATGGGATCTGACGGCGCCCTCACCCTCTACACCGAATATGAGATGACCGAGTCAGAGGAGCGCATCTGGTTTGCCAGCCCGAACCTGCGCCTGCGGGCCAGCACCGTCAAGCGCTTTGGTGGCTTTAGCATGGCTTCTTTCTGCTCTGAGGTGCGCAAACTTTCGGCCAGCCCTTCCCCTGCCCCGGCCATGAGCGAGTTCCGCTCGTTCGGAGGCTAGAGTTTTTTCTCTTCTCAACCGCAACCCACATACAGCTTGTGCCATGCATCAAGTCTTGGATCTGGGGATTAACCTGCTCCACGCCAACCAACACCAGGCCGACCACAACCGGGAGCACTTCGATGCCTGGGGAGTGACCTGTCTGAACCTCATGAGCGCTCCCGGAGCCGGGAAGACCTCTTTGCTGGAGAAAACCGTGGCCGCTCTTGCCGGCTCGCTGCGCCTGGCGGTGATCGAGGGAGACATGACAACCCAACTGGATGCAGAGCGGTTGCGCTGCTACGGAATCCCGGTGATTGCCATCAACACGGGTCGGGCCTGTCATCTGGACGCGGCCATGGTGGCCGGGGGTTTACAGCAGTTGGAAGCCCTGCTGGATCCGCAACAACTGGATTTGCTGCTGGTGGAAAATGTCGGCAACCTGGTCTGCCCGGCGGAGTTTGAGGTGGGAGAACACGCCAAGGTAGCGCTGCTCAGCGTTGCCGAAGGGGAGGATAAGCCTCTCAAGTACCCGATTATGTTTCGAGAGGCGGATTGTCTGCTGATCACCAAAGTGGATCTGGTGCCTGTTTTGGAGGTGGATTTGGATCGGATGCAAGCCAACATCCGTGAGATCAACCCTTCTGTGCCCATTTTTTGTCTTTCTGCGAAGACGGGTGCCGGGCTGGATCCCTGGCTGGGCTGGATCCGAGAGCAGATTTTCCTCACCCAGCAAGGACGGCAGTCGAAGTGAAGGGTATCATACTGAGCATCTGGCCGTGGAACTCTCCTCACCTGAACCGGCCAGGCAGGGGATGAGCTGGAACCTCTGGCGGGGTCAATTTGCAGACGACTGTGTGATGGAAAATCCCGGCTATGGCCAATTTAAGCGACTTTATCCAGGGTATTGAGCAGTTAATCGAGCTGGCTCAGAAGCTGGATGAGAAAAAACAAAGTGGGGAACTACGAACTGAAGTTCGCGTCCAGGCCCGGCCTCTGGGCAGTTCTATTCCCCGTTCCGGCTCTATTCCCCCTCGTCCCAGCGGCGTTCAAACCGCCACGGGGCAATCCTCTTGGAGCAGCGAGCCGCAGGTTAGACCTGCAGCGGGCCCATGTGAGCAAAGCAGAGCCGCTGCAACGGACTCGCTCCGCAGCGCCAAGGGCCTCGCGCTCAAGGACGTGGGAGGTCTGAAAGAAGAACTCCAAATTCTGCGGGAGATGGTAGAACTTCCCCTCAAGCGGCCCGATCTGCTGGCCAAGCTGGGACTGGATCCGCCCCGTGGCGTGCTGTTGGTGGGAGCCCCAGGCACCGGCAAGACTCTGACTGCCCGCGCCCTGGCCGAGAGCCTGGGGGTGAACTACATTGCCGTTGTCGGCCCGGAACTGATCGGCAAGTATTACGGGGAGGCGGAGGCGCGCCTGCGGCAGCTATTTGAGAAGGCGGCTAAGTCTGCCCCCTGTCTGGTGTTCATCGACGAAATCGATGCTCTTGTCCCCAACCGCGCCACCGTCGAGGGGGAGGTAGAAAAACGCCTGGTGGCTCAAATGCTGGGGCTGATGGACGGGTTTGCGGCTCAAAAAGGTGTTGTGGTGCTGGCGGCCACCAACCGGCCTGAGGCCCTGGATCCGGCCCTGCGGCGACCGGGGCGCTTTGACCGGGAGATCATCTTTAAGGTGCCGGATCGGGAGGGGCGGCGGGAGATCCTGGCCATTCACACCCGCGGCATGCCGCTGGCGGAGGATGTGGATTTGGACAGCCTGGCGGATCAGACGCTGGGCTTTGTGGGGGCGGATCTGCGCGGCCTGTGCCAGGCGGCCGCCTATGCAGCTTTGCGGCGTCAGGTGCCGGATTTGGAATCCCCCATTCCCGAATCCCTAAAAGTCACAGCAGCGGACTTTCAGCAGGCTCTGCAACAGGTAAAGCCGGCGGTGTTGCGCTCGGTGGAAATTGAGTCGCCCCAGGTGAGCTGGGATCAGATCGGCGGCCTGGAGCACGCCAAGCAGATTTTGCAGGAGGCCATCGAGGGATCCCTGCTGCACCCGGAGCTGTACGAGCAGGCCCAGGCCCAGGCCCCCAAAGGGATCCTCCTCAGCGGGCCCCCCGGCACCGGCAAGACGCTGCTGGCCAAGGCCATCGCCTCCCAGGCCAAGGCCAATTTCATCGCCGTCTCCGGCCCGGAGCTTTTGAGCAAATGGGTGGGATCCTCCGAGCAGGCGGTGCGGGAACTCTTTGCCCGCGCCCGCCAGTGTGCCCCTTGCGTCATCTTCATCGATGAGATCGACACCCTCGCTCCCGCGCGAGGCAGTTACTCCGGCGATAGTGGCGTCAGCGACCGTGTCCTGGGGCAACTCCTGGCCGAACTGGACGGGATCCGCCCCAGCCAGGGGGTGCTGGTGGTGGCCGCTACCAACCGCAAAGCCAGTTTGGATCCCGCCCTCACCCGTGCCGGACGGCTGGAGCTGCACCTGAGTGTGGAGCTGCCGGATCGCGCCGGGCGGTGGGAAATCTTATCTGTACATAACCGCAAGCGTCCCCTGGGGCCGGATGTGGATTTACAGGGGTGGGCCGAGCAGACCCAAGGTTGGAGCGGTGCCGATCTGGCTCTATTGAGCAACCGTGCCGCCATTGCCGCCATCCGCCGCCACCGCGCCACTGCCGAGACGGTGGATGCCAAAACCCTGGTCATCTGCCAGGAAGACTTTGCCCAGGCCTTTGCCGAGCTGCAGCAGCAGCGGCAGGCCAGCTAGAAGACAGGGATCCCTTGCCATTCCGGCCGCCGGTGGGCATGGGCCGCCTCGCCGCAGGTGCGGGGAGTGGGAAAGATCTTGTCGGGGTTGGCGATGTGCTGCGGGTCAAATACCTGCCGCACCCACTGCATGCTCTCCAAATCCGTGGGCGTAAACATCTCCGACATGTAGCAGCGTTTCTCCGCCCCGATGCCGTGCTCGCCAGAAAGGCTACCCCCCAGGCGCACACACAGCTTGAGAATCTCGCCCCCCAGTTTCTCCACCTGCTCCAGGGATCCCGGCACCGACTCGTCGTAGAGGATCAGCGGATGGAGATTGCCGTCGCCGGCATGGAACACATTGGCCACCGGGTAGCCGTATTCGCGGCTGAGGCGCTCGATTTCTTTGAGGACATAGGCTAGCTGGCTGCGGGGGATCACCCCATCCTGGACGTAGTAGTTGGGGCTGAGCTTGCCCATTGCAGCAAAGGCCGCCTTGCGCCCCTTCCACAGCCGCGCCCGCTCTTCTGGGCCGGCTGCCACTTGCACCTGGCGGGCCCCGTTTTTGAGGCACAGCGCCCTCACCTGTTGGCCGGCTTCCTCCACCTCCAGCTCCAGCCCGTCCACCTCCACCAGTAAGATGGCCGCCGCATCCCGCGGGTAGCAGCCCAACTGCACCACATCCTCGACGGCGTTGATGCTGAAGTTGTCCATGATCTCCAGGCCGGCGGGGATGATCCCGGCAGCGATAATGTCAGAGACGGCGGATCCCGCTGCTTCTACACTGTCGAAGTCCGCCAGCAAAACCTGAACCTGGGCCGGGGTTTTCAGCAGGCGCAGGGTAATCTCGGTAGCGATGCCCAGGGTGCCCTCGGAACCGACAAACAGACCTACCCAGTCGTAGCCGGGCATCTCCGGGATCTTGCCCCCCCAGCGCACCACTTCCCCATCCGGCAGCACCACCGTCAAGCCGAGGATGTGGTTGGCTGTTACCCCGTACTTGAGGCAGTGGACGCCGCCGGAGTTTTCCGCCACATTGCCGCCGATGGAGCAAACCGACTGGCTAGAGGGATCCGGCGCATAAAAATAGCCCTGGTCGGCCACCGCTTGGGTAATCCAGGCGTTGATCACCCCCGGCTGCACCACCATGCAGCGGTTGTCTAGGTCAATCTCCAGGATCTGTTTCATCAGGGTGGTGGCAATGACGACGCTATTTTCCAGGGGTAGCGCCCCTCCCGAAAGGCCAGTGCCGGATCCCCGCGCCACAAAGGGCACCTGGTAGCGGCTGCACAGCTTCACCACCTGCGCCACCTCTTCTGTGGTGCGCGGCAACACCACCAAAGCCGGCCTTTGCCGGTAGCTGGTCAGCCCGTCACACTCGTAAACCAACAGCTCCTCCGGCTTGCTGATCACTCGCCGGGGATCGAGAATTTTTTTGAGCTCAGCCGTCAGCTTGATCCAGTCGAAGGTGAGGCCAGCTTGCAGAGGATGGGAAGCGCGGACAACCATAGAGCGTTGGCGAGAAATGTCCTCAGGGGAGATATCGTCACTATAGTCTGGATAGTCTGGCCGGAGAGCCTATGCAGTCCCGCAGCGCCGAACAGATTCTCAAACAAGTGCGGCAGCTCTACGACCTCTACCCCTTCCCGCCACAGCCCATCGGCACCGTTCCCCCGCCGGGGTGGAACTGGCGCTGGAGCTGGCCCCAGGCCTATGCCTTTTGCACAGGTGCTCATCCAGGCCGCCGCCCAGTGCGCATCCTGGACGCCGGCTGCGGCTCTGGGGTGGGGACGGAGTATATCGCCCACCAAAACCCCAACGCCGAAATCTGGGCTTTTGACCTGAGCAGCCGCGCCCTGGAGATTGCCGAGGCCCGCTGCCGGGCTTCCCAGGCACCACCGGTGCACTTTCGCCAGCTCAACGTTTACGACATTGACCAACTGCCGGGGCAGTTCGACTTCATCAACTGCGTAGGCATGCTCCACCACCTCCCGGATCCGGTGGCGGGGCTGCAGGCTCTGGCAAACAAGCTGGCTCCCAGCGGGATCCTGCACCTATTTGTGTACGGCGAGCTGGGCCGCCACGAGATCCGCCTGATGCAGAAGGCCATCCGCCTCTTGGTCACTGGCTCAGAGCATCAGCCGCTAGCTTCCGCAGAACACCTACAGCAAGGGCTCCAGGTGGGCCGCCGCCTTTTCCAGATTTTGCCAGACAGCAACCGCATCCAGCAGCAGGAACGCGCCCGCTGGGCCATCGAAAACGTGGACGACGAATGCTTTGCCGATATGTACCTGCACCCGCAGGAAGTGGACTACACCATCGAGACGCTGTTTGAGCTAATTCAGGCTTCAGGGCTGCAGTTTTTGCGCTTTTCCAACCCAGAGTTCTGGCGGCTGGAGCGGGTGTTGGGCAAAGATGAAACCCTACTGGCCCAGGCAGCCCAACTGCCGGAGCCGGAGCGCTACCGCCTAATCGAGCTGTTGGATCCGGTGGTGGCCCACTACGAGCTCTTTCTCGGCAAGCCCCCTATTCGCCGCTGGGAATGGACACATCCAGAGGATGTGGCCGCGGCAGTTGCCCACCTCAGCCCCTGCCTGGGCCTGTGGCCGGGGCGGAGCCTCTTCAACTACGCCTATGAGGCCATCTCCCTCAGCGAGGAAGCCTTCGCCTTCCTGCAGCAGGTGGACGGGATCCGCACCGTCCAAGCCCTTCAAGAAAGCCTAGACTCTCCCCTGAGCTGGCCGCAGTTGCAGCAGTTGCTGCGCTGGCAAGTGTTGCTTTTGGAGCCGCAAGAGAACAGTTTTTGAGGGCTCTTGGCGGCCTTGAGACAGGAAGAGGCCATTGCGGCATTTGCTTTCTTGGACTTCCCTAGCTTATGCTAGGAGACTGTGACCTTTCCCCTGGCCATTTCTGGGGTTATTGCCATGCCCAAAATCAAAACTCGCAAGGCAGCCGCCAAGCGCTTTCGCCTCACCGGCAGCGGCAAGTTCATGCGTCGCCGGGCCGGGCACAACCACTTGCTTGAGCACAAAACCACCAACCGCAAACGCAAATTGGCCGGCGTGGCCCTGGTGGATGAACGGGATCTGGCCAACGTGCGCCTGATGCTGCCCAACACCCACTAGGTGGGATCCCGTTGCGCCGCTTCCTCCACTCCCTCAGCCTAGGGTGAGCCGATCGCCACGGCAGGCCAAAAGTCTCAAGGCTTGTTCGCCCTTGTATCCATCTGTCTGTATTGAGTTACCGCCATGAGAGTCAAACGGGGCAATGTTGCCCGCAAGCGTCGCAAGAAGATCCTCAAGCTGGCCAAAGGCTTTCGCGGAGCCGGCTCTAAGCTGTTCCGCACCGCCAACCAGCAGGTGATGAAGGCCCTGCGCAGTGCCTACCGGGATCGCCGCCGCAAGAAGCGGGATTTTCGCCGCCTCTGGATTGCCCGCATCAATGCCGCCACCCGCGCCCAGGGCCTGCGCTATAGCGAGTTCATCGACGGCCTCAAAAAAGCCAATATCCAGCTCAATCGCAAAATGTTGGCCCGCTTGGCTTTCCTGGATCCCGAAGCCTTCACCCAAGTGGTGGCTGCGGCCCGCCAGTCCCGCACCGCCTGAAGGGGATGGGATCTCGGTCTCCGTTGGCCTCGGCGATCCAGAGGTCTTGCTGGGCGGCCAGCCTGGCCTTAGTTTGCCTAGGGATCCCTGCCGCTGCCCGTCCCTGGTCAGAGATTGTTCGTTCGGGTCAGTTGCGAGTTGCAGTCAAAGACAACCTGAAGCCGTTGGGGTTTCGCGATGCCGAAGGCAAGCTGCAGGGGTTTGAGATTGACCTAGCCCGCGAGCTGGGATCCCGGCTGCTGGGATCCCCGTCGGCGGTGGAGCTGGTGCCAGTGGCCAATGTGGAGCGGCTACAGGTGCTGACTGCAGGGGAAGTGGATCTGGCCATCGCTCAGATCGGCATCACACCGGATCGGGCGCGCCAGGTGGAGTTCACCTCGGCCTACTACCCCGATGGCCCCAGCCTGGTTGTGGCCCGTTCCCAAAACTGGACGAGCTGGTCAGAGCTGCGCGGCGCGCGGATTGCCGTCCTGCGCGGATCGGCCGCCATTCCCCACCTCCAGCGCTACCTCCCAGGGGTTGAGTTGGTGGCGGTGGATTCCTACCAGGAAGGGGCAGAATTGCTCCTAAAAGGGGCGGTGCAGGCCTGGGCAGCGGATCGCTCGGTGCTGGCGGGGTGGCTGGCGGAGCACCCCCAGTTTCAGTTTCTGGGATCCCCGTTGGCGACAGTGGGGCTGGCCATTGCCCTGCCCAAGGGGCTGGAGCATGCTGAATTGCGGCTGCGGGTGCGCCGAGAACTGGAGAACCTGCGCGCCGAGGGCTGGCTGGCGGAGCAGGCCAGAGCTTGGGGCCTGCCCTAGGCCAGTTACAGACACCCTTCACAGCCCTGGGCTTCCAACTCTCCCCTCCTTTTGGGAGAGAAGCTGAAAGTGATGGTCTCAGCGGCACAGAGCGCTTGAGCGTTGTCTTGTTGGCAATGGCAAGGGCTCCGCGCCCACCAGACGCCGTTTGCAGTTAGCCAGCAGGGGTTGCGAGCCAAGGGATCCAGCCGGCTACTCTTCCTCCGGCAATTCGGGGGGAGGCTCCTGCCACTGCGGGTCGTCCAAGATGGCTTTCTTGGTTTCTTTGAGCTGTTTCCAGAGCTGTTTGATCTGCCGATAGGCTTCCTCCGGGGTGATCTTGCCCCCCGTTTCCAGGCCACAGATCAAAGACACCCTGTTGCTGAATTCTTGTAAATTGGCATCGAAAACCAAATTCTGGGGTCTCACCTCGCCCCAGTAGGGATAGCGAGGCGAAATAAACTCATCTTTGTTGGGGGGTAGGTTTGACTCTGTCACGGCACAACCAAGATAAAAGGGCTATTAAAACCGGAAGATTGGGAGGAGAACTCTACTGAGCTCTAATCCAGAGAAGAATCTATAGAAGAGATTATGGACGCTTTTTCTTGACCGGTTTGGGAACTTTGGCCGGATCCCGCGGCGGATAAAGTTGATCTGAAATAGACTGCTGACCTGAAGACGAGGGAAGAGAGCCCTTCTTGACTTTGGGGCGGGGCGTTGAGTGCTTCAGGCGGGGGCGCGGCGGCGCTTTGAGCACAGGGCCGATGGGAGTTCCCGCCTCTACGTAGAGCAGGGATCCGCGGCGACGCACCTGTAGATCCCAGAAATTGCCTACCTCCTTGCCCGGCAGGGAGCCGATCAGGCGCAATTTGAAGGCTTGGGGCTTGGGAGCTATTCGGGTAGGCGGGACGGGATCCTTGCTCCGCTGAGAAGAAGGGCTGGCAGAGGTTTTTTTGCCCGATTGGCGAATTTTGACGATGATAAACCCTTTCTCCTGGGACTGAAAAACAACCTCGCCCCGAATGGAAAACCAATCCGGCACCACCGCCGGACGGGAGCCCTCAGGGAGCGTCTGCCCCATTTCTTCGGGGGCCCACACCCCCATCAGCTGCACGTGCAGATCTTCGCTCTTGTCGCGGGTGCGAGGATAGACCACCCACAGGTAGTTGCGGTCTGGCTGTAGGTGCTTACGTACCAGACTCATCACCCGGCCCAGCAATACGGCATTCAGCTCCAAGCCATCTGAGGTACGTAAGACCCCGCGGGTAAAGTGCCCAGGGGAAGGAATGTACTGTCCCTCGATGAGGCCAATCGCCCGGTATTGCATCTTCTCCCCAGGCGGCGGGATGGGTTCCAAACAGACTCGCTCTCTTTCCGCCGCTTTCGTCGTCGCCAAAGTAGCAGTGGTACCGACAACAGGCTGCAAAGACTCCGTCCCGCTACCGCGAGCAGAGCCAGCGGTTGACACCGAATCCTCAGCTTTTCCCGGCAGGGAGGAGGCCCTGGCCTCGCCAGTTGAGCTGGGTCTGGGGGGCCGCACAGATCGAAAGGGAGGTCTTAGCTCTGAGGACATTGTGACGGTTCCGTTGCAATCGATCCAGAAGGTTAACTTAAGTGCTCAAGAAGGGGCAGTGATGCTCGTCTGGCAGCGCAAGACATTTGCTGTTGCAAAAACAGGCCCTACTTCTGCCCTCGACCCAAGACCTGCCCAACACACCACCCAGCCTAACAACGCTTTTCCTGGTTCGTCTCAGTCGGCCAACCCACATTCCCTCGCGTCGGAGGCGTCTGTCGGCCAAAAGAACGGCTGTTGTTGTCACCAGCGTAGCTGAAGATAATAGCAACTGCTCCAGGAAAAGGAAAAGCAATATAGTCGTTGCAAGCAAAATTAAGACGCTTCGCCCCCTCTCCCCTTGTGGGAGAGGGGAGCTAGAGCTCAACCAGCAAGCTGTTCCATGGCTGTTTGCCATAACTCTATCTGCTGAGCAGAGCTCTTGCCTGGCCTCGCCCAGTGCCCTACTTAACGTGTCTGGCTTTCCAAGCCAGAGAAATCGATTTAACCATCCCCAGATCGCTCCCCTATCCTTTGTTCGGATCGGCATCTACCCACACCTGGGGAGTAAAACTGCCATGTAGGCCATAGGGAATGTGGTGCCGCAACGGGATCCGCGCTACCGGGCCGGCAGCCAGGTCTGAGGCATCCAGGATCACCACCTGAGAGCGCTGGCTGGCCGCATCAAAAACCACCGTCACGATCCACCCCGCCTCTTCTGCTGGGTTCTCCGGATCCGGGATGAACACCGGCTCTCCCACAAAGCCGCGCGGGGCAAAGCTGTACTGCTGCGTGCGGCCTGTGGCGGTATCCAACTTGAGAATGGCCTGTAGGGGAGCATTGGGGCCAGGCGCATGGGTGGCTCCAATGTAGATGTAGCGGTGGGATCCCCCCATTTGAGCTGGGTGGATGGCCGGAAACTCCACCGAGCGATCCAGCAGCAGTTCCCGCCTCACACTGCCCGCCTTGGGATCCAGCTCAAACCGCCACAGCTTGCCGGCTGGCACCTGGGCAAAGTCGATCTGCAGGTAGTCGGCATCTGGCTCCAGGGCAGGATAGTTCTCATAGAGGACGGCATCCACCACCACCTGCTCCCCGACTTCGTAGCCGTTGACAAAATGGAACACAAACCCCGGCTCTGTTTCCAGTTGCAGGGGCTCGCCCTCTTGGGGAAAGAGCCAGATGCGGGTCGGTTCTCCGGGCTTCAAGGTCAGACAGGTGCCCGCCGGCCGCCAGCCCAACACAAACGGCAGGGGGTTGAAGACCACCGGATTTTGGAAAAAGATGCGGTAGCGGGGTGTCCAGACAAAATCGTGCAGGAAGGCAAAGCCCGGCAGGCGGTAGTCCCGCTGTTCCAGCAAGCGCCCGCGCGCATCCAGACGGTACAGCAACAAGGTGGAGTTGAGGGCAGCTCGCACCCCGAAGGCGATGAGATCTCCCGTGTGGGGATCCCGCCGGGGATGGGCGGTAAAAGGCTGGCTGGCGGAGATCCCGCCGGCAAATGTTTCGATCCCCTCCGTGGCCAAGGTGGCCGGGTTCAGGCGGTAGGGGGCGCTGGCCTCCCACAGCGCCAGCAGCTTGTCGCCCAGGCAGAGGACGTTGGTGTTGGCGGGGTTCTTCCATTTCAGATCCAAAAAATTGGCCCACCAGCCTCCCGGCTTCTGGGTGCCAAACACGCCGCGGTAGAGCACCCGGCCCGCCTTCTCCTCTGCCTCAAACTCAGGGGTGCGCACAAACCGGTTGCGAAAATGAACCTTCCCCGCCACAAAGGTGATGGCACAGATCATGCCGTCGCCGTCAAAAGGATGGCCGTAGCGCTGGGATCCCGCCTCCAGCTTGCCGGGGCCATTGCGAAATAGGGTTCCCCGCAGCCGCTCCGGGATCCGCCCCTCGATCTCCGTAATCCAATAGTCGTACTCCTGGCGCAAAGAGCGATAGCCCAACTGCCAGTCGGTGCTGCTGTAGGAGAGAGAAGCGATACTGACCATGGGAGATCGGCAAGCAACGCCTTCTATTGTTGCTTAAACTTTTGTAAAGTTACCAGTTTTTCTGGGTCAGCCTCGCTTGGGATCCCCAGGCTGAAGTTGCCCCAACTGGACTATGGTAGGAAATGCCCCAGAAGCGCCTGACAGGATAAACAGCACCCATGTTTGATGCCCTCTCCGAGAAGTTGGAATTGGCCTGGAGAAAGCTGCGCGGCCAGGACAAAATCACCGAAACCAACATTCAGGAAGCTCTGCGGGAGGTGCGGCGCGCCCTTCTGGATGCGGATGTCAATCTGCAGGTGGTGAAGCAGTTTATCGAGGATGTGCGGGAAGCTGCCCTGGGCTCCGAGGTGATCCTGGGGGTGACGCCGGATCAGCAGTTCATCAAGATCGTCCATGACGAGCTGGTCAAGGTGATGGGAGAGGCCAACGTGCCCATCGCCCAAGCGGAGCAGCCCCCCACCATTGTGCTCATGGCCGGCCTGCAGGGATCCGGCAAAACCACCACCTGCGCCAAGCTGGCTTTGTATTTGCGCAAGCAGGGCAAAAAGTCCCTCCTGGTGGCCGGGGATATCTACCGTCCGGCGGCTATCGATCAGCTCAAAACTCTGGGCCAGCAAATTCAGATCCCCGTTTTCGATCTGGGCAAGACGGATCCCGTGGAGATCGCCCGGCAGGGGGTAGCAGCCGCGCGGGAACAGGGCTACGACTATGTAATTTTAGATACTGCCGGTCGCCTGCAGATCGACCTGGAGATGATGGCCGAGCTGGAGCGGATTAAGGCGGCGGTGCAGCCGCACGAGATCTTGCTGGTGGTGGACGCCATGATCGGCCAAGAGGCGGCCAGCCTTACCCAAGCCTTCCATGAGCGCCTGGGCATCACCGGCGCCATCCTCACCAAGCTGGATGGGGATACTCGTGGCGGGGCGGCCCTCTCCATTCGCCAAGTTTCCGGCCAGCCGATCAAGTTCGTCGGTGTCGGCGAAAAAGTGGAAGCGCTGGATCCCTTTTACCCAGATCGCATGGCCTCGCGCATTTTGGGTATGGGGGATATCCTCAGCTTGGTGGAAAAAGCCCAAGAAGAGATCGACCTGGGCGATGCCGCCAGCATGGCGGAGAAGATGATGACCGCCCAGTTTGATTTCACCGATTTCCTCAAGCAGATGCGCCTGATCAAACGCATGGGATCCCTGGCGGGGCTGTTGCGGCTGATGCCGGGGATGGGCAAAATCAGCGAGGAACAATTGCAAAAGGGGCAAGACCAACTGGCCCGCGCCGAGGCCATGATCAACTCCATGACGCCCGAAGAGCGCCGCAATCCCGACTTGTTGGCCCGCAGTGTCAGCCGCAAACGACGGGTGGCCCGTGGATCTGGCCATAAGCTGGAGGATGTCAGCCGACTGGTGAGCGATTTCCAGCGCATGCGCGACATGATGCGCAACATGGGCATGGGCGGTGGTTTTCCCGGGTGGGGGGGCGGGCGCACCCCTCTTCCCGGCGGGGATCCCAGTTGGCGCGGACGTTCGACAGCCCCTCCTGCCCGGCCACAGCCCAGCCGCAAACCGGGCAAAGGTGGAGGCAAAAAAGGGGGCAGTAACCGCGGCTTTGGGGGCAAGTAAAATAAGACATGCCCTTCCACGTTGTTTTGGTTGCCCCAGAGATCCCGGCCAACACGGGAAACATCGCCCGCACCTGTGCAGCCACCGATACCCCTCTCCATCTGGTAGATCCTTTGGGGTTTCGCCTCTCGGATCGCTATCTCAAGCGGGCGGGGCTGGACTACTGGCAGCACGTCCAGCTCTATCGCTACCCCTCCTGGTCGGCTTTGCTGCAGGCCCATCCTGAGGCTCGTTTCTGGTGCTTTAGCGTGCGCGGCCAGGCCCTCTACACCGAGGTGTCCTATCAGCCGGGAGATTGGCTGGTGTTCGGCAGCGAAAGCCGGGGGTTGGATCCCGTGTTCTTGGAAACCTATCCCAGCGTGCGCATCCCGCTGCGGGGGCCGGTGCGCAGCCTCAACCTCAGCAATGCCGTGGCCATTGCCCTTTTTGAGGCATTACGTCAACAGGGATCCCTGACAAAGGCATGAGGGGTCGGGCCGATCCTGTTATGATCAGAGCTTCTCTCCGTCAGGAAGATGTGTGCTTTGCAGTATCTGCGTCCCGATTTGCTTCATCTCAAGCCCTACGACGCCGTGCCCACCCCGGCTGCCGACAAGCTGGACGCCAATGAGTTTCCCCTCGATTGGCCGGAAGGGTTCAAGCAAAAGCTCTCGCTGCTCTGGGAAAAAGGGATCCCGAGCAACCGCTACCCCGATGCCCAGCACCGGGGCCTCAAGCAGGCCATTGCCGCCTATGCCGGGGCCGATCCTGACCAAATCAGCCTGGGCAATGGGTCAGATGAACTGATCCGTTCGCTGCTCATCGCCACCTGTGTGGGCGGGCGGGGCGGCATTTTGGTTGCCGAGCCCACCTTCTCCATGTACGCCATCCTGGCCCAGAGCCTGGGGATCCCGGTGGTGCGGGTGCCGCGCCATGCCGAGACCTTTGCCCTGGATCTGGAGCGGTGTCAACAGGCCGTAGTGGAGCAGCGGGTGCGGGTGGTGTGTTTGGTGGATCCCAATTCGCCCACCGGCAACGGCCTGAGCACCGCCGAGTGGGAGTGGGTGGAAGGGTTGCCCGCCGAGATTTTGGTGATCCTCGATGAGGCCTATTTCGAGTTCAGCCAACACACGGCCCTGCCCAAGCTGGCGGAGCACCCCAACTGGGTTATCTTGCGCACCTTCTCCAAAGCCTTTCGCCTGGCAGCTCACCGGGTGGGCTATGCCATCGGCCACCCGCAGCTCGTCCAGGTGCTGGATGCCATCCGCCTGCCCTACAATCTCTCGGCCATCTCCCAGTGGGCCGTTCAGATCGCCCTGGAACATGCCGAGGAGTTTTTGGCCGACCTACCCCTTATCCGTCAGGAGCGGGAAGCCCTCTACCAAGCCCTGCAGGAGCTGCCGGGGGTGCGGGTGTGGCCTAGCCAGGCCAATTTTCTCTACTTCCGGGTGGCAGGATGGGATCCCCAAGATTTACAACGGGCCTGGCAAGAGCTGGGAACTTGCGTGCGCTGTACCGGCGGCGGGCTGCGCCTGACGGTGGGCACCCCCGCAGAAAACCAACGCGCCCTGGAGCGCCTGCGGCAGCTCTTGCCATAGCTCTAACCTGCCTCTAGAGCCGGGGTGGATCTATGGACAAGAAGCGCTGGATCCAGCTTTGCACCTGCTGCAATTGTCGTTCGTCCAGTTGCTCCAGCGCTTGGGCAATTTCCGCTCTGAGTCGTCTCTGGGCGTCGGTTTGAGCCTGCTGCAGCAGCCAACTTTGAACAGGGCTGGGGTACTCAAGAAAGTCATAGGCCCAGGGATCCCGTTCCTCCAGCTCAGGCTCTGCCTGGGGCAGTTGCTCACGCCAGCGCTCTTGAGCGCGGCTAAACTCCTCCGCCAAAAGATCGGTCGGTCGCCCCTCCGCCTGCAGAGAATCTCGATACTTCTTGTGAACCAGAAGCCAGCGCTGCCGAATCTGAGAGCGTTGCCATCTTGGGATTCTACCGATTCTGCCTTCGGTGAAGCGCTCATAAAACCTGAGCGCGTCTCGGTAGCGGCCCAGTCGCTCGTAGGCCAGGCCCACCTCCAGCGGCTGCAGCCACCAAGCGTGCTCCCCGCGCACACTGCTTACCACTTCCTGAAGAAAATCTCGCAGCCCAGGGGATTTCCGCCTCAGCTCTTCCCAGTTGGTCTGGAGATCTCGAGCCATACAGGCCACCAGCTCGTAATCGTGTCCCCGCTGCCACGCCTGCGGGTGGGCCTGTACCGCTTTCCAGAGCTTCTCCCACTGGCGGCGCCGGATCAGGACTCGCAGCAGCAGCGGCCACTCTTTCAAGCGTTCCAGGCTGAGGATGACATCGTCGATGTACTCCTCCCACTCGCCCGCGAGGGGACGTCCCGCCTCCTGCCATTTGCTCACCACTGCTGCGTCCTGCCGGTCTTTGGATAGCCACCTCACCTTGCCGGGAAAAGGTTCCAGTTGGATCTTGGCCCGGTAGTAGCGGGAATGCTCCGTTTGGCCACCTTGATCCCAAATGGCAACTGCCTCTTTAAATTGCCCTTGCTGAAAATGACAGGTGCCCCAAATCCGGTAATACCGATCCGCAGACGGCTGCCGCTGGCCGAGAAAGGCCAAGTTTCCCCCCAAAGCCGCGAGCGTCTCTTGCAAAAACCGGCTGCGGGCCTCCACCTCAGGACAAAACGTTTGCAAATTGTCCAGGACTTCTTGGAGTTCCGCCAAAAACTTCTCCACACAGGCTTTCCAAGTGGGATCTGTTCGCGTAAGCGGGACGGAGTCGTTGTTCTTGGGGATGACTTCAGTGCTCAGCCAATCTCGCACCCGCACCAGTTGTCGGAAGCGCTCCACAGGCTTGGCAGAGGTTTTTTGAGTCACCACCATCCAATCCACCAGAGGACTGTAGTCTGGGATCCCAGGGCACCCGGCAAAGTGGGTGGCAGTGTGCTGCTGCAGCTCCGACCAAGCCCTTGCTCTCCAGAAGCACTCCCAGGCTTCTCGTTTGAGATTTTTACCGGGCAGAGCCGACTTCTCCAAGCTCAGGAACTGTTGTCCTGCTGAAAGATATTCCTTCCGGAGCTTGAAGATCCAAGCCCGACATTCTTGCTCTAATTGCGGGTTATCTGCTTTCTGCACCAGAGTTTGAACATCCTCAAGCAGCGAAAGGTTACCTTCTTCTACGCCGCGCCCAAGTAGCTCAAGAGCCGACTCCAGCAAATCTTTCAGGCTGGTATTTGTCCAGTATTGGATATTCATGGCTTTGACGGGGCAGCCCAGCAGTGGCGGATCAGTGTTCCATTTTGACCAATCCTCTTCCAGAGAAGGATGATCGAGCCAAAAGTTAAGTTCTAAGCTCGGGTTCCAGAATTCCCGCCAACCAGCAGAAGTGTCCACAATAGCCAAAGCCTGAGTGGGGCGGGTAATACCAACATACAATTGGTTGAGAAAGTACTGTAAGCCCAGTTCTCCTCTGCCTCTCCGGGTGTAATGTTTAAGGTTTTGATCGAATTTCTGCCGGTAGTAGTCTCCAAATTTGTAGAGAATAACTTTTTTGAACTCCATTCCCTTGACGGCTGTAACAGTTTGTAGAAGAGGTGGTTTGAGATTCTGCTCTAACTCCTCGGCATAGACTTTTTGAAGTTCGGGATCCCGCCTCACATAGTTTAGCTCATCCCCTGTAGAACAGGGTAAGACACAAACTGTTCCTGTGAGGTCGCTAAGCATATTTCTCAATTCACTTTCAATTAAATTTTTTTCCTGGCCATCCAGCACAAATTGTTGAACTGGTATACCTTGCTCTTGAGAACGCCAGGGCTGCTGGGGATAGATTTCTCGATTGCCGCTGAGGACCCGCCGCCATAGATTGACCACATTGCTAAAACGAGTAATTTGGGGGTTGCTACGATAGTTATTTTTCAGCTCTTGGGGATCCTCGATCCTAAAGGGATGGGTTGGCAATAGGTAGGCGCGGATATGCTCGTAGAGATATTTTTTCAGGGCAGCCCAACGAAATCCTGTTGGGTTAATGGTTTGTAAGGGATCCCCGGCAAAGGCGTAGGGCAGGCGCTCAACGGCCCAATCTAACTTGTATTTCCCCCAAGGGGATAAACAGAAAATAATATTCAGCTCAAGTTGGGTAAAGTCCTGAACCTCATCGCAAAAGATGACCGGATGGATTGGGTTAAGCGTGCCATTTTGCAACACATCTCTAGCTAAGTCTTGATCATCCCAGTAGCCCTCGCGAGTGATGCGTTCCTGATAGCTTGGCCAAATCCCTTTGTAAATCTGCTCAAAGGATCTTTCATCCACACTGCGGTCGGCCTCGGGCACTTCCCGATAGCCATCGGGATCCAAGTAATCGCTTACCTCATAGCCTTTGATCAGGGTGCGAATGGTGTGCCAAGCCAACTCTAGATCCACATCATGGCGACAGCGATACCAGTTCTGAAATCGATAAAAATTGATATACTGATCCGGTTGGTAGCGTTCCTGTCGCTCAGGGGGAAGGCAGCTCAACAGGTAATCCTGAAAAGTCCTAAAAAAAGCTCGACACTGCCGAATTTCTTCGGCTGAAAAGCTATAGCCCTCCTCACGATAGCGATGGCTAATGCGCAAAATTGTGCTCACCCTGTCGCGAGCTTGCTGCACCAAACTGGCGCTATAGGTCAAAAAGAGAGGGTGGTAGGGAGAAGTTCCCTGCCTTGAAGTTTTGAGGTAGTGGCTACAATAGTCGGCAAAGCGATAGTACAACATCAAAGACTTGCCGCTGCCGGCTCGCCCGTTGATCAGCAGGGGCATAGATGTGCTTTGCAGGATTTCTTCCTCCTCCATGGACAAAGCCAGGTTTCCCTCTGTGCTCTCCTGCATTTCCAGCCAAAGGGTCTCATCCGCCACGATGTAGTCCGGGTAGGCGCGACGGGCGTACCGCTTCCATACCTCCAACGGTTGTGGGTGCTGGAGAATATCCGGCTGCTTGGCCCCCATCCCAAAGAGGCAGGTTCGACCTCCCAGCTCAAACCGTTCTTTTTGCTCTGGGCTATGGTCGTAAACCCCGACGAGAAATGGAAAGAAGACCCCTTGCTGCTCGCACAGCCGCACCAGGCTGAGGACCAGATGCAGGGATCCCTCTTGCCAGCATTTAACCTCTGCCCCTGGATAAAAGCTGGGGAGCTGGCGGTAGATCTCGCCTGTCTCATTGGCAACAAACTCGGCCACCGCCCGATAAACCTGGCGCCGCTGCTCTGGAGAAAGGGCTTGCACTTGCCACACCCATTCCCCACTTTCCAAGACCAGCCGCTCCTGCCGATTGGGAGCATTCAAAAACTGTGTCCATTCATACAGCTCATCGGGCAAAGGAGGAAGCCGGTTTTGTCCATTTTCCTCTTGTAATTTTTTACACCGCCTTTCTGCCAGCCAATCCTGCAACTGGCCGTCAGGAGCCCAGTTTCTCACCCGCTCTTGATAGTCGCGAGCCTCCCGCCGATCTAAAAATTCCTGGTACTCATGGCTACCTCTTGGCCAGAGGCCAAACAAGACCAAAACCGACTCCTCTCCCAGATGGCGCAGCTCGCCCACCAAGCGAATGTTGTCGCGCAGGTTGCGCTTCCAGTAAGGATAACGAACGTCGAACAACTGGCTCAAAAGCGTGCGATCCCCCTGCTCCAGCCGTTCTATCAATACCTTCAGATCATATTGAGCGCCCTCTTCCAGAACTTCTCTTGTGCAGTAGACGTACATGGGATCTCGCCAGGTATACCTGATAACTATCCTAGTGCCGGTCAAGCATTGGGAATGATCCGTATGCCAAAAGTCTTAATTTTTTTGCGCTCCGCTTATCGCCCATAAAAATCTATGAATCAATCAGGTTATCTTGATTTAAGTTTTTGTGAAACTATTTGCAATTCTGATTGAGCTAGGAGCTAGGTTGGCGCTCCGCGCCGCTAGCGCGAACGGGCTGAGGTGCCATATTGCTCCGCAACGCTTAAGCAAATGCTGGATTGGATCCCTTGAATGCTCTCCAAAATCGCTTGATAGCCCGTGCAGCGGCAAAGGTTGCCCCGCAATTGATCCCACAATTCTGCCTCCTTGGGTGTCAGCGTTGCGGAGCCAGCAGGGATCCCTTGCTCCCAAAGCCAGCGGGCAGTCAGGAGGGCGTGCAAAAGCCGCACTGAAATCGGATGGGGATGGGAGCAGGATCCATGACGGTCCTCTTTTTTGACTCACCTCTACCTCATCTGTTTTGACCAAGATGCTTTACATGGACAATGGATGGTTCCGTTGCTTCTCATGCCGCTTTTCCATGAGGTGAGGGGATCCTGTCTCTCGCAGATCGGTTTGCCCGCCCTCGTTCAAATGGCTTTCTTGGATGATTGGAGCAGGATTGGCTTTGGATCCCATTGGATGGCGGCTTTTCCAGGTGGGGGGTTCATCGAGCGGCGGGATCCGAAGCGCTGTTCCTGTTGGGTTGTCTATCTATCTACCCTGTTACGCAAGGAGGGGCTATGGCATTGGTTTACTTTGCACCGGTGCTCGACGTGCGGCTGCAACCAAGGCAGCAGAGCTCGAGAGAGCGACCTCGCCCAGTCTTCCCTACACCGCTGCAGGTTTGGGAGAGCGGCGAGGCCTACACCGTCCAGTTGTGGGCGCCCGGCGCCGATCGAGAGCGTTTCCACATTGAGGCCACAGCCCAGCAGCTTTCCATCAGCGGCGAGCTCCAGGTTCATGGCCCTGAAGGTGCCGAATTGCTCTATCAAGAGGTAGAAGCGCAACCTTTTCAACGCACCCTCAAACTGAGCAAAACTATTCAGCCGGAAAAAGTCTCGGCTACCTACCGCGACGGCATTCTCACCCTCACCCTGCCCAAGGCCGATGCCGCGCGGGTGGTCAAAGTTCAAGTGGGCACTTCAACCCCCTCGGAAGCGGTGACGGTGGAAAGCCAACCTGCCTAGTCTCCCCTCTCCCTCTGGGAGAGGGGTCGGGGGTGAGGGAGCTAGCCATTCCACTGCAGGCGCACCTCATCCCCTACTTTGAAATCGAGGCTGCGGCTGGCGTTGCCCCCATTTTGCACGATCTCCACCCAGCCGGAGCTGCCCACCAGGGCCAGCAGCTCCCCTTGCCTTCCCTCGGCGAAGGTGGCCGCGGAGCGGACAGGGATCCCTTTGATCCAGGCGCTCCAGCTTCGACCTTCCACCCAGTGGCCGGGCAGGTTGGTGATGCCGTTGCCGAAGTGGTCGATGGCTTGGATGAGGCCGCGCCAGCCGTTGGGCTCCTCCTGAGGCTGGGGCCAATTCCAGGGAGTTAGCTCCGCCACATCGAAGGGATCTCCCAGCTCCAGAAGCGGGATCCCGTTGGCCAGGTGGGCGGCCACGGGGGCAAAAATATCCCGCCCGTGAAAGGTGCGGCTGGGGGAAAGGGTGCGCCAATAGCGGGGCCGGTTGAGTTCCACAGCAGCCAGAGGTGGAGATTGCTCCAAAACGCCGCTGAAGAGGCCGTTGTCGGGGCCGACCAAATAGCCCTCTTGAGTTTGGATGGCCACCGCCCGGCGATGGCTCCCCACCCCCGGATCCACCACCGCCAGGTGAATGGTTCCAGAAGGCAAATGGGGATAGGCGGTCATCAGGGCAAAGCGGGCTGCCGCCACATCCTGGGGCGGGATCCCGTGGCTGAGGTCGATCAGTTGGGCTTGGGGAGCGATCCCCCAGATCACCCCTTTCAGGATGCCCACATAGGGATCCTGCAGGCCAAAATCCGTCAGCAGGCTAATGAAAGGCATACTTTAAAGATCTCGAGCGCTGACCTCTTCCTACAATCGACGCGCCTGATCCAGAGCGTCAAAGTACAACAGAGCAAACACCAACAGCGTCCACACGCCAGCCACCAGGATCCCCACTCCCCACACCCAGGATCCCAAAGAACGCAGCGGCAACATCGCCAAGTATCCCCAAAAGAATCCCAGAGGATAGAGAACACTCAGCACTATCGTGAGAAACAGGCCCCCCAGTCCCAACCCCTCGGCAAAGGCGTGTCCAAACCAGGCTTTGAACAGGTTGGAATAAAAGTTGGTCAGCCAAAACCCCGGAAAGAATAGAGGAATACAAGCCGCTACAGAGGCCAACAATACCCACCACCAAGCTCCAGCATCCGGAGGCAGCGGCATAGGGTCTCCTCATTGAAATTAACCAAGGCCAATTGAAACTTCGGCAAAGACACCTACAGGGTAGCAGCCATTGGGGATGGGGTGGCTAGCGGGCGGCAAGGGCGGGTTCTGGTCGCTTGTACACCTGTCCCAGACGGGCCAACTGCTGCACCAGCAGGCTCAAGAACAGGCCAACATCGGTGACGATCCCCACCGACTCCAGGGATCCCCGATCCGCCAGCTTGGTCACCACCGCCGGGTTGATGTCCACACAGATCAACTTGACCCCGGCAGGCGTCATGTTCCCGGCCCCGATCGAGTGCAACATGCTGGAGAGCATCAGCACCATGTCGGCCCCCTGTAGCAGCCGTGCGTAATCCTCTTGGGCCTTGATCAGATCCATCTCCGTATCCGGCAGCGGCCCATCGTCGCGGATGGATCCGGCCAGCGAGAAAGGCACCTGGGCGCGAATGCACTCGTAGAACACCCCGCCGGTAATCACGCCCGCTTCCACGGCGGCCCGAATGCTGCCGTACTTGCGGATGAGGTTAATGGTTTTGAGGTGATGCTTATGGCCGCCCTTGACCGGGGTGCCCCGCGACAGATCCACCCCCAGCGAGGTGCCGTAGAGATTTTGCTCCAGGTCGTGAACGGCAATGGCATTGCCCCCCAACAGGGCCTGTACATAGCCCTCGCGGATGAGGGTAGCCAAATGGGAGCCGCCGCCGGTGTGAATGACCACCGGCCCTGCCACCACCACCGTTTTGCCGCCCCGCTCTTTGATCTGCCGCAGCTCCCAGGCGATCTGCTCCACCAGGAGCTCCACCCGCCGCTCGCTGGAGACCCCCGATCCCATAAAGGTAAACTCCTGGGAAGAGCGCTCTTTGCTGGCCTGGCGCACGGTGCGGATCCCTTCCACCCCGCAGACCACCGCATCCCCCACCTGCAGATCGCGAATCAGAGTGCAATAGGCTGTGGATCCCTTGACCACGATCACCCCATCCATGCGCTGCCGCTGCACCGGGATCCACTGGCCAGCCACCCGCACCTGTGTCGGGTAGATGGTGGTGACATAAAAATCGTCGGGAGCCACCCCCGCCTTCTCCACCCGTTCCAGGCGGGCATCTTGCAAGGTCTCGTCCGACAGGCGCGCCCCCCGCTCGATCAAGGCGCTGAGAATGGTATCCAGCGCCTCCTCGGTGGGAGCCGAAACGGCCAGCTCTACTCTGGAAGTGCTCTGCCGCTTTTCCCCAAGCTGAAACTTGAGGATCTGGAAGCTGCCGCCATTGTCCACAATGCAATCGACGGCGCGGGTGAGCAGGTCGCTGTCCACCAAGTGTCCCTCCAGGGTCACCGTCCGGCTGAGCACCGTGGCTACCGGCTCGCTTTGCGGAGCCACCGTCTCGTCCAGGCGCAGCGTCAGACACTTGGCCGCCCCGCCAGCCTTGAGGAACTCCGTCAGCTCCGTCTGCACTACCGTAAAGCCCCGCTCCTGCAGCGTGGCTTCCAGCTCTGGGCTGACCCAGTTCACCAGAATCGTGCCGTTCACATCCACGGCGTTGCAGACAAAGTGAACGGCATCCGCTTCCTGAACCGGGATCCGCTTTTCGGGGGGCACCCGCATCTCGATCAGGCGGTTGGAATAGGCATCGAAGGCCGGCGGGTAGTAGAGCAAATAGCCCTCGGAGAGAGGGCAAAAGCAGGTGTCCAGATGGTAAAACCGCTCGTCCACCAGCCGCAAAGACAACACCTCGATCCCCAGCCACTTGGCCAGGTAAGGATGGGACTCCAGCATGGAGCGAAAGCCATAGCCCGCCCACAGCCAGCGCCCTGCCCGATCCAGCAGAGCATCTCCCGCCCCCTCAAAAGCCAGGGCCGGCGGCAGCTCATGGACGGTGTAGCCCTGTTCCTCAAACCAGGCCTTGAAATAGGGCTGTTCCCCCTGCCGCTCCGGGTGATAAAAACGGCTCAGCACCACCGTGGATCCGAGGATGAGCCCAGCATTCGCCGTAAAGACCATATCCGGCCATCCTGGCACCGGCTGGATCAGTTTCACCTCCGCCCACTGCGAGAGATGCCGATAGAGAGCCTGCCACTGCTGCAGCGCCCGTTCTCGCGAAGAGCGGTGGACATTTCCCACCATCCAGGGATTGATCACGTAGTCCACCTCGTAATGGTCGGGTGGGCACATCAGATACTGAATTGCACCAGACATAAACCTCAGACCGCAATCCGCAGCAGGGCATCCCCTAGATTAGCAGTTGTGTGAGCAACATCCTCAAGCATTACTTGAGGGACTCTTTCGCCAGTTCTGGCTGCGGTGGGCCGGGATCGGCGATGTTGGGCAGCTCCAGACAGTAGCCCGCCCCATAGACGGTCTTGATGTACTGGGGGTGGCGCGGATCCGGCTCCAGCTTGGTGCGCAGGTGGCGGATATGGACGCGAATGGTCTCGATGTCGTCGTCAGGCTCGTAGCCCCACACCTCCTGCAGGATTTCGCTGGGGGAAACCGTCTGGCCATGTCGCTGCATCAGGCAGTGGAGCAGATCAAACTCCAGGTGGGTGAGCTTGATGGTTTTGCCGAACCACAGCGCCTCAAACCGCTCCGGCACCAGCGTGAGAGGGCCATAGGTGAGGATCTCGCCGTGCTTGGCCGCCTGTGGGATCCGATCCGAGCGACGCAACAGGGCCCGCACCCGCACCAGCAGCTCCTGCACCTCAAAAGGCTTGGTTAGGTAGTCGTCGGCACCGGCATTGAAGCCTTCGATCTTATCTTGGGTTTGGCCAAGGGCGGTGAGCATCAGGATCGGGATCTCGCTGGTGCGCTCCTCCCGCCGCAAGCGCTGGCAAACCGTCAGGCCATCCACCTGGGGCAGCATCAGGTCGAGAATGATGAGATCCGGGAGAACCTGCAGAGCCAGTGCTTGTCCGCGTACCCCATCGGTGGCCTTCACGACCTCGTAGCCCGCCAACTCCAGATTGATACGCAGAATATCCAGAATCGAAGGGTCGTCCTCAATGATGAGTATGCGAGCCATAGCCGGTTGCAGCCCACACTGCGGATAAAACGTTTTGTTAAATCAGCTAACAAGGAGTCCAAAGCTTTACGACTCAAAGTTTACTTAATTCTAGCCTCATTGCAAATCTGGCCGGGAGGTGCGTGGGTGCGGCTCCAGGGGAAACCCTTCATCCGGCTTGGCGGGCACCACGCTTTTTCGGATCCCCTTTGGGAATGGCGGCGATAAGGCGGCGGGTGTAGTCCTGCTGCGGCTGCCGGTAGATCTGGAAAGCAGGGCCGATTTCTTCGATGCGGCCTCGGTTCATGACCAGGATGCGGTCGCTCATGAACTTGACCACACTCAAGTCGTGGGAGATGAACAGGTAGGTCAGCCCCAGTTCCTCCTGCAGATCCTTGAGCAAGTTCAGCACCTGGGCCTGCACGGAGACATCCAGGGAAGACACCGCTTCATCGCAGACAACCAGGCGCGGCTCTGAGGCCAGGGCGCGGGCAATACAGATCCGCTGCCGCTGTCCTCCCGAAAATTGGTGGGGCAGCCGATCCAGCGCCTCGGGATCCAACCCAACTCGTTCAAACAGGCGTTGGGCTCGTGCCCGGCGCTCGGCGGCGTTTCTCCCAATCCCGTGCAGCGCCATCGGCTCCATGACGCTGGCTCCCACACTCATGCGCGGGTCCAAGGCAGCCGCCGGATCCTGAAAGATAAGCTGAATCTCGCGGCGGCGGCGGCGTAAGCGTTGAGGCGGCAGGCGGAGCCAATCCTCCCCGTTGTAGATTACCTGGCCGGAGCTGGCGCGGATCAGGCGCAGCAGGGTTCGCCCCAGGGTGGTTTTGCCGCAGCCGGACTCTCCCACCACCCCCAGGGTTTCCCCCGGATACAGGTCGAAGCTGATCCCGTCCACAGCCCGGATCTCGCCCACCTGGCGGCCCAATGGCCCGCGACGGACGGCATAGTGGGTGCGCAGATCCCGCACCTGCAACAGAGGGGGCTGGCTGCCTATCCGGCGCAGCCGTTCTTCCTCTTCGGCGGCTGGGATCTCCAGTTGCTGCCACCGCTCCTCGAGGGATCCCCCCTTCTCCTGAAAATCCTGGACGGTGGGCAGTCGCCGCAACCGCCGCTCCAACACCGGGCGGCAGGCCAGCAGGCCGCGGGTGTAGGGGTGCTGGGGATTGCCAAAGATCTGCTCCACCGATCCTTGTTCCACAGCTTGGCCGCGGCACATCACCACCACCTGATCTGCCAATTCCGCCACCAAATTGAGGTCGTGGGTGATGAAGAGGATCGCCATCTGCCGCTGCTGTTGCAGATCCCGGAGCAGGCGCAAGATCTCGGCTTGTACCGTTACATCCAGAGCGGTGGTCGGCTCATCGGCAATCAACAGTTTGGGGTTGGAGGCGATGGCACAGGCAATAGCCGCCCGTTGGATTTGGCCGCCAGAGAGCTGATGGGGGTAGCGCTCCAGCATCTGGGGAGAAAGCTGCACCTCCTCAAACAGGCGGATGGCTTGGGCGCGGATCTCCGTCGGGGTTAGGGAGGTGTTGGCCCGCAGGGTTTCCTGCAATTGCTGGCCACAGGTGTAGAGGGGGTTGAGGGCGGTGCTCGGCTCTTGGAAGATCATGGCGATCTGGGCTCCGCGGTAGCGCCGCCGTTCCTGGGGATCCAACCGCAGCCAGTCCACCGTGCCGTTGGGGCCCCTGAAGAGGATTTTGCCTTCCACCCGGGCCGAGCTGGGCAACAGATCGATCAGCGTCAGGGCAGTCATGGTTTTGCCGGATCCCGACTCCCCCACCAGGCCCAAAGTCTGGCCGATCCCTATCCGAAAAGACAGCCCATCCACCACCTCTGTCCTGCCAAGACCAACCGGGCGGCTGGGCAAGAAAACCCGTAGCCCTTGTACAGTCAACAGGGCAGCCTCGGCAACAAGAGCAGCATCAGCCATGGCGACTATGGCAATAGGAGGATTGGCAGGATTATAGACCACTGACCCCGGCTGCCCAAGTTCTCTCCAGTTCCCAAGGGGAGGTTGAGGGCTTTGGGGTTTGCAGCAGGCTTGCCTTTTAAGAACTCAAATGAGAGATTTCAGCAGGTGTCCAGGAAGTGTCGATAATATAGAGAGATTATAGAGAGATATAGATATATAGGTTAGATTGTGAGGCACAAGCTGCCCTCATCGCTAGACACGCTTATCGGAGAAGATCCTGAGAAGCTCGTAGATTTAGACAGCACCCATAGCCAAACTCGGTAAAACTACCATTGGCGATTTCCCCGAAAGCTTTGCATGGATCACCCCGGATTTTGATCGTCAAAATACGTGATCCTCGCGATGGCTATCCAAGGGCACTTCCGGCATTCTATAGGCTAGGTTTATAAATTCTGACTTCAGATGGCGAGGTTAAGATGAGCATTCCCGAGATCCTCGATGAAGTTTTAAAATCCTCGATTCTAACTCCACAGCAGGAGTCCAGCATTAACCAAATCCTCTGGGAAAGAAGCTATGATCCATCCGACCTAGAAGCTCTGGACGAGCTGGTTGAAGCCATTCTGCGCCAAGAGGTGAAGGCTACTTCCGATCCTTGTAAAAAGCCCGGCCTTGATTGAAGACAGTGCCCAGATCGGGTCTAGAACTTGCCCTGTAGTTTAGTGGGGGGCGGAAGAGCCCTCAAGAGAGCCGTCTCCGCCCCCCGCATGGTGACGAGCTTGAACCCCTTGAGAGGGTGCCCCCGTCCTGTCCAGCCTTCTGGGATAGATCTACGGATGGGGCAGGGATCCCTGTAGCTAGCCCTACCCTACTGCGGATACCACTGCTTTTGCCAAGCGCGCATCTGCTGGATCTCCGTCTGCTGGGTAACCGCAATCGCCTCTGCCAGTTGACGGATCTCGGGGCGCTTGGATTTCTTCAGTGCCTCTCCGGCCATGCTCAAAGCCCCCTCGTGGTGCTGGATCATCGCCTGCAGAAATCGCCGGTCAAACTCTCGGTCGGCGGATCCCAGGTCTGTATCCATGCGCATGTGGGAGATCATTTCTGGGGTCATGGCCATCAGGTGCCCCATTTCCTCGTGCCACATCATGGGATCCTGTGGAGCTTGTGGGTACCAGCTCAGCCGCCACGCCCGCATTTGCTCGATTTCTTGGCTTTGGGCCGTCAAGATAGCCTCTGCCAATTGACGAATTTCCCGCCGCCGGGATTTTTGCAGGGCTTCTTCAGCCATGCTCACAGCTCCCTCATGATGGAGGATCATGGCGTCGAGGAAGCGCAGATCAAAGGATTCATCTGCAGGGCCGAGGCTCATCAGGTGAGCCATGGGGACAGAGGGATCCCTATTGGTGTCGTGGGAAGCGGCCTCTGTCCTCACCCCCCCGCCAACCCACGGAGTGCTGAGGACAAATGCGCCGGCAAGGAGCAGACCACGGGCAGTCTTGTTGAAGAGCATCGCTATTTCTTCCTGGCGACAACGGCCTTGTATTCTACAGCCTCTCCCCTACTCCCTTTGGGGAGTTAGGAAGCAACTCGGAGAACTAAGCGGTCGGCTTCCCACTGTTGAAACAGATGAAGGACGTGCTCGGCTCTCTCGGCGTGCTGATCCAAAATCTCGCTGCCGGAGCGGGCTTGGTTGGCCAGAGGCAGCAGCAGCTCCACCACCTGGTGGCGGCTGGAGGCGATCATCTTGCCAGGGATCCGAGCAATGGGCCAGAAGATGTCCATCTTTTGGGTCACAATCTGGGCCGGATCCACCTTGCCCAGCAGATCCGAAAGGGGGATCTTTTGATCCCAGTAGCGCACCTGGCCGTGCTGGAGAAAGAGGGGGTTAAGCTGCCAACGGGAGCTACGGAAAAACTCGGCTGTGAAGGGATCCCAGTTGGCCAACTTCTTACCCTGGTGGCAGCACCAAAAGAGATTTTGCGTGTGGTAGAGGGGCTCCAAGTACTCGATGACCCGCAGTTGGTCAATGCGGGCGAGGGCCTCGTAGCGGCGGTGGAACTCCGGGTGGGTGGCGGCAATTAAGGGCTTGGCATTCCAATAGTCCAAGTAGGGGGCAACATCGATAAACTCCAGACCCGCCTGGGCCAAAAGGTCGGGGATCTCGCCGATGTCAAAAGGAATGTCGTTGGCATGGAAGAAGTTATCGACGATGTTCTCATCTGGTAAGTAGTATTCCTCGTGGGCCTTGGCATGCCGGGCCAGCATGGAACTGGGATGGGCTGCCTTTAACAATTGCCGCACAAATTCGATCTTTTCCGGGGTGGCCGGCGGAGTAATCCCCAGCAGCTCCAGAGCGCGGCGAATGCGGTAGAGGTGCCAACGGCCGGAACGGTTGTAGAGCATCAGCGCCATTACCCCCTCGGGAGCTAGGCGCGAGGCCAAGTTTCTCAAAGCCTTGACCGGATCGGCGGTGTGGTGGATCACCCCATAGGAGCTGATCATGTCGAAGCTCCCCTCCGGCCAAGTGGAGGGATCCATCAGATCCCCGTAGTGCACCGAGCAGTTGCGCAGGCCGTGGTACTTGATCCGTTTTTGGGCGATCTCCAGGGCCGGGCGGCTGAGGTCGATCCCGACCACGGCGCCGTAGCCGGGGTTGCTGGCGGCAATGCCGTGCACCTCCCAGCCGGTGCCGCAGCCGGCCACCAAAAATCTGGCCCCGCTGGGCTTTTGCAAGGTGCGGGTGCGGGCGTATTGGGCCAGAATGTAGCTGCCCAGACTGGAAAAGCCCTCAAAGGGCCGGTCGTAGGGAACGGGCGGGTAGGGAAACGCCTCGTACTGGGCCTGCACCGCCTGGGTGATCTCCGCTTCGTTGGCCAAAGCCACGTCCTCCCACCTCTTCCCCCCTATCCTAAGAGTCTTTGTAGGTTTTTAGACCGGTTTTGGCCGTCAAGTCGGCCCGTGTCGGTCGGCAGCAGGGCACGGCTAGGCTGCGGTCAAACTGTGGGCAGCTCGCCGGTAGGCTTCCTCCAGCGTCTCTGCCAGGGTGGGGTGAACGTGCACCAGGCGGGCCAGCTCTTGCACCGTGGCGCGGCGGGCGATGGCCTGGGCCGCCTCGTGGATGAGATCCGCAGCATGCGGCCCAAAAATGTGGGATCCCAGCAAAAGCCCTGCCTCCTTATCGAAGACCAGCTTGACCATGCCCTCCGTCTCGCCAGAGGCGATGGCCTTGGAGTTGCCACCAAAGTAGGTGCGCACCGTGCCCACGCTGTAGCCCTCGGCTTTGGCCTGCGGCTCGGTTAGCCCCACAAAGCCCATCTCCGGGTGGGTGAACACCGCCGCCGGGATGCTCAGGTAATCCATGTAAGCAGGGCGGCCACAGATGTTTTCCACCGCCACCCGCCCCTGGGCCGCTGCCGCGTGGGCCAGCATCAGCTTGCCCGTCACATCACCAATGGCCCAGAGGTGGGGCAATTCGGTGGCCATGCGGCTATCTACGGGTACAAAGCCGCGCTTGTCCGTGATAACCCCCAGCTCCGCCAGGCCCAGCCCTTCTGAGACCGGGATCCGACCGGCGGCCACCAGGCAGCCATCCACCTGCAGTGTCTCGCCATTAGAGAGGTGGATCGTCACCGGCTGGCCAGGGATCACCTGCTTGGCCAGCACGCCCACATAGGTCTGGATTTGCCTGGGTTTGATCAGCACCCGCTGGGCCAGGCGGGCAATGTCGGGGTCAAAGGCCGGCATCAGGGTCTCCAGGGCCTCGATGAGAATGACCTGGGATCCCAGCGCCGTGTAGACGTCGGCAAACTCCTGGCCAATGTAGCCGCTGCCGATGATGGCCAGCCGCTCCGGGATCCACTCCAACCGCACCGCCTCGTCGCTGGTAAAGACCGTGCGGCCATCTACTTGGATCCCCGGCGGCACAAAGGGTCGGGAACCCGTGGCCAGAATCACATCCCGCGCCGTGTAGGTTCGAGATCCCTTCTCTTCCTGGACTTCAACCATTTGGGATCCCGCCAGCCTGCCCCGCCCTCGCAGGATTGTTACCCCCAGCTTCTCCAGGGAGCGAGTCATGTCGGCGCGGATCTTCTCCACCACCTGGGTGGCGTGATTGGCAATCGCCCCCCGGTCAGCCTGGACGGATCCCACTTGGATGCCCAGCCCAGCGCTGTGTTGCAGTTCCCGCAGGCGGCCGGAGGCGGCCAGCAGAGCCTTGGAGGGGATGCAGCCGCGGTTGATACAGGTGCCGCCCATTTCCGCACCTTCGACGATGGCGGTTTTGAGGCCGGATTCGACGGCATGCAGCGCTGCGCCGTGGCCGCCGACGCCGGCACCAATGATGATCAAGTCAAAATCGAAGCTCATGGCGAGACTTGGATAACCGGTGCCTCATTTTCTCATCTTCTTGGCCTTCCCAGGAACCTGGCTGAGAGCATCCAAACCATGAGGTAGCATAGGGTCGCCTGCCCAGTTGACAGGAGGCTGGCGGGGTGGGAACGGGGGGTGCGCATGGAACTGCAAGCTTTGATTTTCGACGTGGATGGCACGCTGGCGGATACGGAGCGGGATGGGCACCGCGTGGCCTTTAACGCCGCCTTTGCCGAGGCAGGCTTGGACTGGCACTGGTCGGTGGAGCTCTACGGCCAGCTCCTGGCTATTACGGGCGGCAAAGAGCGCATTCGCCACTTCGTCGAGACCTGTCAGCCGCCGCTGCCTGCCGGGGAAGACCTGACGGCCCTAATAGCCCGGCTGCACCAGGCCAAAACCCACCACTACACAGCTCTGCTGGCCCAAGGAGGGATCCCCTTGCGCCCCGGAGTCAAGCGCCTCTTGCAGGAGGCCAGAGCCGCCGGGATCCGCCTGGCCATCGCCACCACCACCACGCCCGAAAACGTGACGGCCCTTCTGGAGCACACCCTGCCGGAGAGCCTGAGCTGGTTTGAGGTGATTGCTGCCGGCGATATTGTCCCCGCCAAAAAGCCTGCTCCCGACATCTACTTCTACACGCTGGAACAGATGGGGCTGCGTCCCCAGGAGTGCCTGGCCTTTGAGGACTCCGAAAACGGGCTGCGCTCGGCCCAGCAGGCGGGCATCCCTGCCGTGGTGACGGTTAACGATTACACCCGGGAGCAAGACTTTTCCGGAGCAGCCTTGGTGCTGGATCACCTGGGGGAGCCTGAGTTGCCGTTTCAGGTGCTGGCGGGAAGGGCGGGATCCCACCGCTACTTCACCCTGGAGCTGGCCCGCCAGGTTCATGCCCAAGCCATCCACTCTGAGGTAGAAAACTAATGCCGGAGGCAGGGAGCGAAGACCTGCAGCAGCGCCTAGAAGCCCATCTGCGACAGGTGGCCCAGCCGCGGGATCCCGACTGGTCGCCCCTGGGCCACAGCCAGGTGGAGCGCTACATCCAAGAGGAGCTTTCCCGCTATGGGCTTGTAGAATCTTTCTCCTTCGAGGCTCGGGGCTGCCAGCACCGCAACTGGATCTTGAAATTGCCGGGATCCCATCCCCGCCGACCGCCCGTTCTGGTCGGGGCTCATTTTGACGCTGCCCCGGCCACCCCTGGAGCCGACGACAACGCCAGCGGTGTGGCGGTGCTGCTGGAGCTGGCCCGCCATTTTGCCACCCATCCCGCCCTTTCCTCCCTGTGGCTAGTGGCCTTCGACCTAGAAGAGCGGGGCCTGCTGGGGAGCAAGGCCTACGCGCGCTTTCTTAGACAACAGCGCCAACCCCTGCGGCTGATGCTCTCTCTGGAGATGCTGGGCTACCGCGATCCCACGCCCGGATCCCAGCGCTACCCCGCTGGCCTGGAGCGGCTCTACCCTGACCGGGGGGATTACATTGGCCTGATTGGCAACTGGCCCGCCCTGGGGGATCTGCTGAGGCTACAGCACAGTTTTCAGCAGGCGGGGATCCCGTGTTGCTGGTTGCCGGCCGGCCAGCGGGGTTTGATCCTGCCGCTTACCCGCCTTAGCGACCACTCCCCCTTTTGGGATGTAGGCTACCCCGCGGTTATGGTGACCGACACCGCCTTCTTGCGCAACCCCCACTACCACAAGCTCAGCGACACCCTTGAGACCCTAGATCTTGACTTTTTACTGGGGGTCTGCCAGGGCTTGAGGCAAGGTCTTGGATCCCTCTAGCCGCGACCTCGATTCCCAACTCCCCTCTCCCTGAGGGAGAGGGGCCGGGGGTGAGGGATGTCCCTGAGGGAGAGGGGCTGGGGGTGGTCGCGTGAGCGGCGCGGAGCGCTTGGGCAGGCCTCCTCAGTACGGAGATCGCTCCAGGAGTTTCGCGATCCCTCGACTCCCGCTGGGGCAACCGAGGGAGATAATGGGCGGCATGGGCAAAGAGGGGAAAAGCTTGCCAAAAGCTGCCCTCAGCCTTCCCGGCCAAAACTTTCCCAGGAGCTTTTATGAGTGCCTTCGCCCAAGCCCCCAAAAAGTGCGTCTCTGCCGTTTTCAAAGAAGAAGCCAAAGTCCAGGAGTGCATCCAGCGCCTGCTCAACCGCGGCATCCCCAACGATCGCATCTCCATCATTGGCCGCAATTTTCAAACGGAAGCCAAAATCAGCGGCTTTATCACCCGCAAGGATGTGGTTCTCGACGGGTTGACCAGCGGCGCCATTTATGGATCCCTGTTTGGATCCCTGTTGGGGCTACTTACAGGGGTAGGGGTGCTGTTTATTCCCTTTTTGGGAGCGGTGGTGGCCGCCGGGCCCTTGGGAGCGGCGCTGCTGGGGGCAACCGGTGGCGCTCTCTACGGGGCGCTGGGAGCGGGGCTGGGATCCGCCCTCATTGCCCTGGGCATGCCGCAGGAGAAAGCTGCCATCTACCAAACCCGGGTGCAAGCAGGTGAGTTCCTCTTGGTGGTGCAGGTGCCGGAGGAAAAAGCCGGCGAAATCTACTTGCTGTTGCAAAGTGCCGGCGGCGAAGAGGTGGCCACTGCCGACTTGAACTTGCCCAGTGAGCCAGAAGGCAACCTGACGCCGGAGACCATCTCCCCAGAAATCCGCGCCGATCTCTCAGAAGAAGCCCAGCAAACCTTTGTGGAAGCCTATAACCAGGCCAAGGCAGAGGGCAACCCCGTCGCCCAAGCGCTGCTCAAGGCTTGGGAAAAGGTCAAACAAGTTTTCACAAGGGACGACAAGGGGATCTTTTCCAGGCGCAAGCCCTAGCCCAGATAGCTTCTCAACAGCAGTGGCAGAGCCAACTGCCCCGCCGTGGCTCTGTCCCTTCAATACCCAACCTTAATATTCTGAGAAGTATCCTGAAAAGCCTTAACCTGATTTCGTAGGGGTGAGCTTATGGCTGCGAGCGATTTCAAGGATTACTACCAGATCCTGGGCGTCAGCCGAGATGCTTCTTTAGAGGAGATCAAGCGCGCCTATCGCAAGCTGGCTCGCCAGTATCACCCCGACGTTAACCCCGGCAACAAGGCAGCCGAGGAGCGCTTCAAGGAGATCAACGAAGCCTACGAGGTGCTCTCGGATCCGGACAAGCGGCGGCGCTACGACCAGTTTGGCCAGTACTGGCAACGGGTGGGCAGCGGTGCGGCGGCAGGGCCGGGCATGGAAGGATTTGCCCAGTACACCAACTTTGAGGACTTCATCAACGATCTGCTGGGCCGCATGGGATCCCGCCGCGGCGGCTTCCAGGGTTTCACCACCGGGTTTGGGCCGTTTGTCTCGGTGGATCTGCCAGGGCAAGACGTAGAAGCCACGCTAGGCCTCACCTGGGCAGAGGCCTTCCACGGCACCCAAAAGCGGCTGAGCGTGGATGGCGAAACCCTCACCATCCGTATCCCTGCCGGCGCCAAACCCGGCAGCCGCATCCGCGTCAAGGGCAAAGGCCAATATAGCCCCTTCGGCGGGCCGAGGGGGGATCTCTACCTCACCCTGGAGCTGCCTCCCCACCCCTTCTTCCGCTTTGACGGCGACAACCTGCTCTGCGAGCTGCCCATCACGCCCGATGAGGCGGTTTTGGGCGGCACGGCGGAAGTGCCCACCCCCACCGGTCGGGTGCAACTGAAGATCCCTGCCGGCGTCGATAGCGGCCAAACCCTGCGGCTGCGCGGCCAAGGCTGGCGGGATCCCCAAGGGCAGCGAGGCGACCTGCTGGTGCGGCTAAAGGTTGTCACGCCCAAATCCCTCTCCCCCACTGAGCGGGATCTTTACGAGAAACTGCGGCAAAATCGGAGCTGGGATCCCCGCGCCTACTTGCAGGAGGTGAGGCTATGAGCTTGGCCATTGTGCGGTTGGAAGAACGCCTCTATACCTTTGAGCAGGCCAGCGAAGTAGCTGGGATCCCGCCCCACCTCTTGGAGTGGCTGCTGGCCCACGGTTTGGTGGAAGCCGAAAGCAGCTACCTCACTCCCCAGCAGCTCAGGCGCCTGCTCCAGATGATCCGTCTGCATCGCGACTTGGGCCTCAACTGGGTTGGGGCGGCGATGGTTTTGGACATGGCCCAGGAGATTGCCCGCCTCAGGGCGCAGCTCCACCACTACCGCGGGTTTTGAGGATCCCGGAACCCCTACGACAACCCCACTGAACCCTGCTCCTTGTCAACTTTAATTAAGGAGAACTCCTCATGGAACAGATCATCCGACGCAGCCAAGTGGTGGGCCTGCTGGCCCTGGATGGCAGCACCGCCACGGCCCTGGGCACCGTCGAAGAAATCTGGGTCGATCCCCAGGGACGGGTCTGCTACTTCACCAGCCAGCAGGGCTACACTCCCCTGGAGCAGATCTCGCTCATCGGGCCGGACGCGCTGCTGACCTACTCCGCCGTTTTCGCCACCCCGGCAACGCCCCTCAGCTCCCTCTACCGGCGCACGGTGCGCATTGGGGATCAGCCGGTGGGTTGGATTGAGGATTTTCTCTTCGACTGGGAGACCGGATCCATTGCTGCTTACATCCTGGGGGGCAGCATTGCTGAGCCCTGGGGAGGGCGCGCCGTCCTCTTACCTGAGGATGTAGAGGCGATCGACGTGGACGCGGTGGTGGTCAAGGAAGATGCTCCCCAGCGCCTCAAATCGGAGACTGAGGGCCTAAAGAACTTTTGGAGCGAAAAATCCCGCCAAGTCAAGCAGCTCATCCAGCGCATGGGGGATCGCCTCAAAGCCCTGGTCGGCCCCCAGGATCCGCCGGAGGTGGTGCGCGTCAAGGTCAAGCAGGTGCGAGACGAGCTGGCCAAAGGGGGCAAGTTTGACCTCTCCCTGCTGGATGAGGCGGCAGAGTTTTTGCAGCAAAAGTGGGAAACCTGGCGTCACCGCCTCGAACGCGCCGCCCAGCGCATGCAAGCTGCCTTCCAGGCCGCCTGGGAGAAACTAACCGAGTGATGCTCCAACTCCCCTCTCCCTTTGGGAGAGGGGGCGGGGGTGAGGGCTGACTCCCTTTGGGAGAGGGGATGGGGGTGAGGGAATAGCCCCAGCTGACAGAGGGCAGGTTTTTCCGCTAGCATTAAAAATCGCTGTCAATGCTCGGATCAGGTTTCAAGACCCGCAGGGGCACCTGTACGGCAAGGAAAAGGCATGACCTACGCGATTGTGGAAACCAGTGGCAAGCAGCTTTGGGTAGAGCCGGGGCGCTTTTACGACATCGATCGCCTGCCCGGCACAGAAGAGAACAGCCCTTTGACCCTGTCCCAGGTGTTGTTGATTAACCATGAGGGACAGGTGACCCTAGGCCGTCCCTATATTGCCGAGGCCGTGGTCAGGGCGCGGGTTCTGCAGCACCGCCGCGGCAACAAAATCATCGTCTACAAGATGCGGCCGAAGAAAAAGACCCGCAAGAAAAGAGGCCATCGGCAGCCGCTCACCCGTGTGCTGATCGAGTCCATCGAACTCAACGGGGCGCCACTGGCCGCCGCTCAGGCTGCCTCGCCATCCACTTCTGAGATGGCAATTGCTGCAGCCGGGATCCCCGAGGCGGAGGAATAGGCCCTAAACTGTAGGATCCCAACTTATCTTCGGCGACGACACACTTGCACAGGAGGCATTATGGCTCACAAGAAAGGAACCGGCAGCACCCGCAACGGCCGCGACTCCAATGCCAAGCGGCTGGGGGTGAAGTGCTTTGGCGGCGAGCTGGTGCATCCCGGCTACATCCTGGTGAGACAGCGGGGTACCAAGTTTCACCCAGGGGTGAACGTGCGCATCGGCGGCGATGACACTTTGTTTGCGGTAGCCACCGGCATTGTCACCTTTGAGCGCTACGGCAAACGGCGGCAGAAGGTGAGCGTTTACCCGGCTGAGACGGCTGCCCAATAGGTGGCCTTTTTTCCCGTTCTGGCCAGGACAGCCCATTTGTCCCATCCCCCCCAAGCCAACAGAGGGATCCCAGCTTGGCCCAATGCCCAATTCTGTGTGGAGCGCCTGTGAGATCTGGGGCTGTGCGGGTGTACTTGTTTCGTGGCGTGGGGTTGCTCCACCTCATTGCCGGGGTGGCATACCTCTACTGGCGCATCACAGCCGGGCTGACCGGTGTGGGATCCCTTGTGTTTTGGGGGGCCGAGTTGTACGTTTGGCTGGCGGCGGTGGGCTTTATCCTCAGCCGCTATCCCCAGGTGCCGCGAAAGGGAGTGCCGACGCCGGAGGTGCTGCGGCGGGCGTTTTTTCAACTGCCGCGGGTGGATGTGCTGGTGATGCGCCAGCGGGATTCTGTGGAAGCGACCCGGCAGACGGTGCTCTCGGCCCTGCGCCTGGATTACCCCTGGGAGCGGCTGTTTGTCCATGTTGTGGATCGGGTGGAAGATGCGGAGATGGCCAAGGTGGCGCGGGCCATCCCCTGCGAGTACTGGCCTTGCCCCAGGCCAACCCTGGATCCCCTGGCTTACATGCTGGGATGCGGCCAGATCCAAGGGGAGTATCTGCTCCTGTTGCAGCCGGGCCATTTTGTCGAGCCGGATTTTTTGTGGCAGACGTTGCCCCTGTTTTACGACTCGCCAGAGCGGGCTCCCATCGCCAATGCCACCGGCTTTGTGCAGGCGATGCTGCGCACCCTGGGCCGGCCCCAGGCCGTCCACCCCCTACAGCAGCTTTTGGCGGTGGGATCCCAGGGCTACCAGACGGCGCCCCTGTTGGGATCCGGCTGTCTCATTCGGCGGGCAGCCCTGGAGGGGATCCCGCAAATTGACATTCGCCGCCCTGTGCAGTTGGGGTGTCAGATGCACTGCCGCGGCTGGCAGTCCCACCTGGCTTGCCAGGCCCAGGTCACCGGCGTTTTGTTGCCCTTGCGCAACCGTCGCGTGGCTTTGCTGGCGATTTTTTCGGCCTTGCGGGAAAACCCCTTCTGGGGCAAGGCCACCACGCAGCAGCAGCGCTTCCAGTACCTGTGGCTGGCCCTCTGGGCTGCTGGCGGCGTGGCAGAGCTGGCCTATTTGGCGGTGCCGATCCTCTTTCTCTGCACGGGCTGGATGCCGGTGCCGGCCTTTGACAGGGTCTTTTTCGCCTGGTTTTTGCCCTATGCCCTGCTGGGGCGGATCACCTGGCTGCTGGCCTTCCCCCCCTCGCTGTGGGGGGCCGCGTGGCGGTCAGAACGGCAGACGGGCAGCCAGTTCTTCCAGTCTATCCAGGCGCTGGTGCAGAGCTTGCGAGGCGGGATCCCCTATCCTGAACAGCCGTCCCAGCTTTCCCTCGGCCCGCAGGCGCTGGCTATTGTGCTGACCTTGCTGGCGATGGGGGTGGGATCCCTGCGCTTTGCCGGCAACTGGGATCCGAGCTGGCCGGAGCTGATCTTTGGCTTGGTTTGGGCCTTCTACAACCTGATGATCCTGACAGTGCGCCCCGACGATCACGATTTTGCCGGCTTTGCCCTGTCCAGCAGCAGTGCGGCGACGGAAGAGAGCGCCAACCCCTAAGCTGCCCAGCCAACATCCATTGGCTGCTGCAGAGATGGAATTGCAGGCTGCCGCAGCGGCTGGTGGGCAAACGCTATGCTGTGAGAAACATACAACGATTGACTCGGCACAGGTTGCCCCCAACTCTCCGGGGAGGCGTACCGGTGGAGAGGCGGGATCCCTGGCCAAGTTGCCCCTGATGTTTGCAGAATTGAACGCAGTTTTCTGGGTTTAAGAACGGCACACCTGTGGAGTCAGAAAGACCCCCCCTTCGACTGTTTCCCCTGGGCACAGATCCCCGGCAGCAAGGCTGTGCCTACTGGCTGGAGATGGGATCCCACCGCTTGCTCCTCGATTGCGGTTTGCCTGCTTCCTCCCTCTTCAAGGCCCTGCCAGGGATCCCGGACGCGGTGATCTGCAGCCACGCTCACTTTGACCATCTGCAGGGGCTGCCCGCCTTTCATCGTCGCTACCCGCAGGTGCCCCTCTACGCCACCCCGGTGACGGCTCATTTGGCCGGCGGGTTGTGGGAGCGCGGTGTTTGGCCAGGCTACGACCGGGATATTCGCTTTCCCCCTTTTCGGGCGCTGCCCTTTGGCCGGGCGCGGGAGATCTTGCCCCACCTGATGCTCACTTTCTTTGCGGCCGGGCACCTGCCAGGGGCGGCGGCAACCCTGCTGCAAAATACCCAGACCACTCCAGCCCAAACCTGCGTGTACACCGGCGACTGTTCCCTGGCCTCAACTCGCTTTGCCCCCGGCCTGGATCTCGCCGCTTTGCGCCACTGGCAGCCGGACGTGCTGCTCATCGAAGCCTCGCTGGGATCCACCCGCCATCCGCCCCGTCGTCATCTGGAAAATCGCCTGGTGGAGCGGTTGCTCAGCGCCCTGGAAGCGGGGCAAACGGTGCTGTTGCCGCTGCCGGTGTTGGGGCTGGGGCAGGAGCTGATCTTTCTCCTCAAGGCCCACCACCGCTTTACCCAATCTCCCCAAGCACTGAAGGTGTGGGTGGCGCCGGGTTTGGCGGCAGGCTGCGAGCTCTACGAACGCTTGCTCCCCTACCTGCCGGAGCCGGTGCGCAACTTCGCCACCTACCAGCCCTTGTTTTGGGAAGACCGCCTACAGCCACAGGTGCAGCCCCTCACGGAGGCGGATCCTCTGCCCCAAGGCCTGCTGCTGTGCGATGCCGATGCTGATCCCAAGGCCTGGGATCCCATTTGGTCGAGGTTGTTGGCCCAACCGCAGCGCTCCTGTCTGCTGCTGCGGCTGCCGGAAGTGGAGCTGGCCACCCCGTTTGAGCGTTGGCCGGCACCGCTGCGCTCCCGCCTGGCGGTGGAATGGATGACCTGGCACAGCCACAACGATGTCGGGCATCTCACCCAGATCATCCACACCTTTCGCCCCCAACATCTGGTTTTGGTGCACGCCAGCCCCCAGCAAGCGCAGGATCTGGCGGATCTGCCAGAGCTGTGCAATCGCTACCATGTCCACTGCCCCCAGTCTGGCCATTGGCTAGAGCTGGCCGACGGGCGCCTGCAAACCCCGATCCAGCCCCCGGATGCTCCTGCCGAGGTCAGGGATCCCGCGGTGCGCTACGAGGGGGAGGTGGAAGAAATTTGGCAGGAACAGGGCCCGCCCCGCGCCTTGGCCGGAGTGCAGGTGCGTCTGCCGCCCCAGATCGCCCAGGATCCCCGCTGGGCCGCCTGGGCCGATACCGGCCTGGTGGAAGCCCGCTGGCAGGGATCCGAACTGGTGCTGCGCGGCCTTGCTCCACGGGAGCTGATCCGTCCGGCAGAGGCTGCCCCCGCCCCAGCAGGAATCATGTCGCGTCCAAAACAGACTTCTGCCTCCACCCATAACGGTGGCAGAAAGTGCCAGAACTGCCGCTTTGCCCGCCAGATCTTGACCTCACAAGCCCAAGCCTTTCGCTGCGACCAAGAGCGCTCTCCCCTCTACCGCCTCCGGGTGGATCCGCAAGGAAGCTGTCCTTACCATCAGCCGCTGGAAATCCGCTCTTCCGGTTAGCTTCCAACAAGCCCCGAAGCCCCAGCAGCCCAAAGGCTAGAATGGGACAAGTCGCGGTAGCCACCATGCCTGAGCAACAACCCTGGGCAGCTCGCCGTCAGCGGCCAGTCGGATCCCTGGAGCGATCAGCCGACGCCTTGATCCCACCCCGCCCGCCCGTGGTGCAGATGGCTGGGGTGAACAAGGTCTACTCGCTGCCGGAAGGCCGCTTTCAGGCCCTCTACGACATCAACCTAACGATCTGGCCGAGAGAGTATTGCGCCATCATGGGGCCCTCGGGCTCCGGCAAGTCCACCCTGATGAACCTCATGGGCTGTTTGGATCGGCCCAGCTCAGGGCGCTACTGGCTGGACGGCGTGGAAGTCTCTACCCTGACGGATCGGGAGCTGGCCCGGATTCGCAACCAAAAGATCGGCTTTGTCTTCCAGCAGTTTCATCTGCTGCCTGTTCTGACAGCACTGGAAAACGTCATGCTCCCCTTGGCCTATGCCGGGATCCCGGAGCCAGAACAACGCCGGCGGGCCAAGCAAGCTTTAGAACAAGTGGGCTTGGGGAGCAAACTGCACCAGCGCCCAGCCCAGCTCTCCGGGGGCCAGCAGCAGCGGGTGGCCATTGCCCGGGCCGTCGTCAACCGACCGCAACTGTTGTTGGCTGACGAGCCCACAGGAGCCCTGGACAGCCACACCGGTCAGGAAGTGCTCAACCTTTTTGCCGAGCTCCACCGCCAGGGCATTACCCTTGTCGTGGTTACCCATGACCTGAAAGTGGCCCAGGTCGCCCAGCGCATCATCCGAGTTGCCGATGGGCATTTGCTGGCCTAGGCCGGGATCCAACGGGGGCCTATCGGGAACGAGCCGGCTTGCGCTAGCCTAAACGCAACTGAGCGCTCGGCAGGATCGGCCCATGAAATTCATCGAAGATATCATCCGATTTTTGGAAACCCGTCTGGAGGAGTTTCTCAGGGCTCACCCCGAGATCGAGTTGCAAGCCCTCGACGAGCAGTTGCGCCAGCAGGAAGAAGAAACTCGACGGCTGTTGCAGGAAAGCCGCGCTCAGAAGCAGGCCCTCAGCGAAGCTCTCGCCAAGCTGGGCGAGGAGATCAAGACCTGGCACTTTCGCATCGAAAAAGCCGAGCGAGCCAACCGCCCCGATCTGGCCGAAGGGGCACGCCGACGCGAAGCCGAACTGCTGCAGCAAGGGAGCCGGTTGTTCAACCAAGGGAAGTCCCTAGAGGAGAAAATCCGGCAACTGGAAGCTCTACTGCCGCAAATTGCCCAGCGCCGCCAAGAGGTACAAACCAAGCTACAAGAAGTCAAAGCCGCACAAGCCAAAACTGCCGCCGAGCGGGTTAGCCCCTGGGAAAAGCTGTTTGAGGAGGATAAATTGGAGGAAGAATTTCGTCGGCTGGAGATGCGGCTAGCGGTAGATAAGGAATTGGATGACATGAAGAAAAAGGTGGGGGAACAGAAGCGGCGATAGCAGCCCGACCTGTGCCCAGAAAAACTTTGTTAACCTCGAATCCAGTTGCAACAGCCAAACCAAAATCAAGCTGGGTGGAACCTATAATTTCAGCTCTCGGTCTTAAGAGCCGGAGCAAAATCGCTTCGGAGACTTTCTCCGCCACCGAACGAGAAGGAAAGCCCCTCTTCTCCACCAAGAGTGATACGCTATTGGGCATGAATGAGTTGTATCTGAATCACCCCACATTTGGTTTGCTCTACAGCCTGTGTCGGGTTGACGAAAGTCAGGCCATCTTCACCACCCTTTATGCTCAAAGGCTCTTTTTTCGGGTTTACTTCAAGCCGCCGGATAACAACGGGGATCCTGCTGCCGTGGAGGAGCTGGTCTTTGATCCGATTAGCCGTAACGAGGCTCGCCAACTCATCGAAGAGCAAATGCGCCTGCTGCGCCGCGCCGCTCGTCAAGACGAGCTAGAACAACTGCAGTTGATCTATAAGCAAACCTTTTCCTAGCGGGGCTCCTTCTGAGAGTCTGGCATGACCTTAGGGCAAGGGTTACGTTCCCCCAGACAGCCGCTTATGGCCACTTCAAACTAGATTAAGACACTTCCCACGCGTCCCTCGCCACTCCCCTCACCCCCAGCCCCTCTCCCTGAGGGAGAGGGGAGTCGAGAATAGCGCCCCGCGTCGCTGGCGCAAACGAAGCCTTGAAATGACGATAAAACCTAAAACTGGGACAGAAAGCGCAGGTCGCTGCTGTAGAACAGCCGGATATCTTGAATGCCGTGTAGGAGCATGGCCATTCGCTCGATGCCGATCCCTGCCGCAAACCCGGTGTAGCGCTCCGGGTCATAGCCCACCGCCTGAAACACATTGGGATCCACCATGCCACAGCCGAAAATCTCCAGCCACTTGGAGCCAAAGCGCACGTCCATCTCGGCGGAAGGCTCGGTGAAGGGAAAATAGCTGGGGCGAAAGCGGGTTTCTCGCTGGCCCAACAGGCGAGTGACGAACTCCTTGAGGGTACCCTTCAGGTCGCAAAAGGTGAGGTTCTCGCCCACCGCCAAAATTTCCATCTGGTGAAATACGGCAGAGTGGGTGGCATCGACGGTATCGCGGCGCATCACTCGCCCGGCATGGACAATGCGCAGCGGCGGCTGGTGCTGCTCCATGTAGCGCACCTGCACCGAAGAGGTTTGGGTGCGCATCAGATAGCCCTTTTCTAGGTAGAGGGTATCCTGCATGTCCCGCGCCGGGTGGTCGGCAGGGGTGTTGAGGGCCTCGAAGTTGTAGTACTCCGTCTCGATCTCCGGGCCGTGCACCACCGTGTAGCCCATCCCCACAAAAATATCCAGCATGCGGTCGATGGTGGCCTGCAAAGGGTGGATCCGCCCCAGAGGCCGACGCGGCCCCGGCATGGTGACATCCAGCCGCTCTGCTTCTAGGCGCTGCAGCAGTTGAGCTTCGCCAAGGGCCTGCTTGCGCTGCTCCAGGCTGGATTGGAGAGACTCTTTGAAGGTGTTGGCCAAAGCGCCAATCGCAGGCCGTTCTTCTGGGGGCAGCTTCCCCATTCCTCCCAAGATCTTGGAGAGCTTGCCCTTTTTGCCCAGGTAGTCGATGCGGAGCTGCTCCAGAGCCTCCAGATCGGCGGCTTGTTCCACTTGGGCAAGAGCCTCGCTTTGCAGGGTGAGAAGCTGCTGGCGGAGCGTGTCTTTTGCGTCTTGCATGGGGCCAATTCCAAGGGCAGAAGGGATCCCCGAAGGGCTGAATAAGTCCCTACAAAAGTATCACAGGAGGAAGCCCGGTCTTGACACTCCCACCGACTAAAGTCGGGGGATTCTTACGCAGTCCACAGACGGACTCGCAAAGGCGTTGTCAAGACGCCCCTAGACAGTTCCTTGAGACAGAGCCCCAAGGTTCTGCTTACTTTTTTCAGCAGGTTGGCCGCAGCATTAGCATCCGCATTGACCAACCATCCCGTTGCCGTTTGGTACAGTCCCCGCTTTACTCGCTTCCCAGATGCTTGCCACCCGTCGGGTTTTTCACCATAGTTAGGCAGCTCATCCCCATCCAAGAAGCTGGCCTGGGAACTGTACGCCTCATCAACCTCGATAAACTCAATGCCGTATTGCTGACATAGCTCCTCTATGCGCCTCTTCAACCGCTCGGTGGGAATGAAGACAAAGCTCTGGTTGTTAACCTTGCCTAGGTTGCACGCTTGCTTTTGCCCTTTGTTCCAGCCAAAGATAACTTTCCCAATAGAGTGCTCCAGACAGGAGTTGACAACCAGGCGAGCGGCTTTGTTGACGGCATCCCGCATCCTACGATTTCTTTTCTCAGTGAGACAACTGAGGCGGCGAGACCAAAAGCCTTGTGGTTTATTAGTTCTGAGCCTGGCCACCTCTTTGTTGTACCACTGGTTAAAAGATTTAACCTTGCGCCCGTCGATGATGAAGCTGTGCCCTAGATTGCTGACGCAGGCAAGCCAGTTGTCAACTCCGTGGTCAATTGCCAACGCTTTTGTTGGGTCAAGGGGCTGTGGTTGAGAAGGTTTGGCATACACCCACTCTAGGTAGAACACCCCATGTCGGGGTAGGATTCTGAGTTCCTTGAGGTCTTCCCACCGCAAATGGGTAGGGAACTGCACCCAGAAAGCGTCTAGGCCAAACCACGCCTTGACTTGTTTGCCGAGAGGCACTCTGACCTGCCCTTCTTGGAATTTCAGCCATTGCTTCGGGTAGGCTACAGGGAACAGTCCAGCCTTACGGTAGTGCGGCAACCTGGGCTTTGCGTTCGGCTGCGCTTGCAAAAGCGACTTAAAGCTAGTTAGTGCTTCTGCTACTGACTTGCAAGTTTGCTGTGCAGAGGAAGCGTACATCGCCGCAAAGTGCTTGTTCTTGGTTCTCACCATCTCTCTGCAGAGCTGAGCGTAGCTTACCAGTCGCTTGGTCTTGAAATAGACTTGGCGAGCATAGTACAGAGCACAGTTGTAGACCTTGTTAGACTGCTGGCAGAGGTACTCCAGTAGGGCTACTAGCTTCCTGTCCTGAATCAGAACCTGTTGACAGCCGTAGTCCATTGGTGCTGAGTGGCGATCCAAAGCTATATTAACGACTCGCATCATTGGTGAGCATCGAAGGCTTTTCCGCCCCGCACTACTCGCGCTAGCGGGACGGAGTCCTTAGTACGGGGCTACCAAGCTACTCTGCTGTGTTGCAAAGAGCTACCCACTCCTTATTGGGGCCTAGCTCTGAGGCGCCGTTGGGGATAGCGGGGCGGAGTCCGTATCTGGCAACAGACACCCCAAAGCATCACACCCTGCCGGCCCCTCTGCTGCCAGGGCGAGGTGGTGGTCATGGCGGGCCAGGGCCGCGAAGAAGTCGTCTGTCCTTCGTCTCGTGTTGACCTCGGCCACCAGCCGCTCGTAGGTGGCCTTGTCGATTTTCTCGAAGGGCAGGCGGGGGAAGGGGGCGTCGAAGCGGGCCAACAGCGCTGCGCTGATGTAGCCCTCGTCGTCGCGGATGGCCTCGTAAATGCGGGATCCCAGCGCTTCGATCTCGTCCTCGCGCAGCTCAAGGGTAGCTGAGGTGTTGTGGGTGGTGTAGTACTTTTGCACCTGCATGTAAAAGTCAAACTGGGCCAGGGCGGAGAAGCGCTCAATCTCAATCTCCTCGGCGCCGGGCAAGTTGGCCCACTCCACCTCCACCGGCAGTTCCACCAGCCACTCGGTACAGCGGGGATCAAAGGGGTCGTTGAGCAGGTTGCCGTTTTCGTCCTTGTCCGCCTGGGCGGGCACTACCGAGTAGCCATAGTCCAGACAGGCGAGGGCCACGGGGTCGTTTTTGGCAAAGGTGATGCGGCGGATGTAGCGCTGGGCCTTGGGCGGGTGCCAGCCGGGCGAGGCGTTGGTGAGCAGGGACTTGGTGCCAGCGGGCTGAACAGTGGTGCAGCGGTTGGGACGGCGCAACCCGTGGCGGTCGCAGTAGTCCCAGACCACGCGGTGGACAACTTCCTTCCAAAAGCTGAGGTATTCCTGCTCCTGCTGCTTGAACTCCCGCCCCAGGGGCGTATCCGGCCTCCCTTCTTGCCACCAGCGCAGCCAGTCTACCCCAAAGGCTTTGACGCAAAAGTCAAACAGACCGGTAAACGAGACGCCGACGATGGGATCCCACTCCCGCGAGCGCTGGAAGCGGGGCTCGACAAAGCGATGGTGCAATAGCGCCGCCGCCGTCAGGGCCCCGGCTGTGAAGGCCTCCTCTTGTTCCTGGCGGTTGTGGGGATCCAGCCGGTTGAGGTGGATCTCAGCCAGGTTGCAGTGGAAGTCGCATCCAATGATCTCGCCGCAAGGGTTTAACCCATACCGCCGCAGCCGGTGCTCCAGTTCAGCCTCGGGCAGGGTTGGCCAGTGGTGTTTTAGCCAGCGTCGAGCTTCCTCTGGGCCTTGGGAAGCATAGATGTTGAGGAAGGTCTGTTTCAATTCTGGAGTGGCGAGCAGGTCGACATTGGCCCGCGCCACAGCTTCCCCCGCCCACTGGATGGCTCCCTCGCCGGAGTAAAACTGCTTGCGCACCGCCGCAATGCACTCTTCTCGCGTTGGCTTGCGGTGGAACACGCGCGTGTGGTTGGCCATGCGCAGGGCATCCCGCTCCGGGTCAATTCTCCAGTTGCCCTGCTCGTCCTGCTGCCAGAGGTTGTCCTTGGCGCTGGATCCCAGCTCGTCGTCGGCGGCAAATTGGCGCATGCCCGCGCTGTTGTGGGTGAGATAGCCATTGCAGTAAAAGCAATGGGCCTCTTCGACTTCAATGTCGTAGGTTCGTACCCAGTCATGGCTGCCTAGGCCCTTAACTGTAACGGGGATATCCAAATCCAACCCCGACTCAGCCAAGTATCGTTCATAGTTGGCTTCGACCGACCGAGCTCCTTGGCAGCCCATGCCGCGCATCTCAGTGTAGCTGTATACTTCCTGCAGCAGGGAGCCCGGAATCGTAAAGCCATGCGTCTCCAGCCCTTGGGGCAACTTCCCTTTAGCTGAGTAGGGAGCCACCAAGGCGTTGTACCGATCCTTGAATGCCGGTAGGGTAAGGCTGTATTGAACCTGCCAGTTCTCCTGCTGGGGGGGGAGGATTTTGAGTCGGCCTGCAATACCCAGACTGGAGAGCACAGCCCCCACTTGCAGGGCAAAGGAGCGGTGGACAGTTGTCAGCAATTGGGGGGGATGACTACGGGTTGACCCATCGCTGTCGATAAGGCCTGCCAGGTAAGCTGACCGTACCTCAACGGTGCCGCGTAGGATAAAGTCGGGAACTTGCGGGGGTTGCTTTGGTTTCTTGATGTGCCGCTCGAAATACTCCGCCAGCGGGATGCAGGAACACACAAACTTTGCCCTGTTCTCCCCTGGCCCATAGCTGCAGGTAGCTGTCAGCCCGAAGGCGGCTAGCGCCTGCTCCAGCTTAGCTTGGAGACGGGAAAGCAGCTCGGGATCCAGGGTATTGGCACTCCACTCCAGGTGACCGTAGGGCTTGCCGTGGAGATCGCGCCCCAGCGCAACATACCCATCCCCCTGGGTAAACCCAATGAGCCAGGCCACCTCTGGCGTCAGAGGCGGGATGTGCAGGGGCTTTGCGGTGGGGCTTTGTCTTGGACGAGGTGCCGTAAAGTCCTCAGGGAGGTGGGTAATGGTGCCGGGGAGAACTTGGGTGTCGTGCAGCAGACGATCCCCCTCGACTAACTCGTGGGTACTTTTCCATGCGATGTTCCCCCGAGCGTCTGCCAAAACCGCATGGCGGTGGTTCAAAGTTGAAAAGAAAGGAAGGGCATTGGTCTCTATTTCGTAAACTTCTTGGATCCCTTGGTCAAACTTGTTGACCACCCGACGAAACCCAAGAGGGGTCTGAACCCAATCGCCTACCTGCACATCCTTGATGGGCACCAGACCTTGTGAGGTGTGCACCAAGGCGTTTTCAGGTAAGCACCGCCGAATGTTCCCCGCCACAATCGTCACCGCCGCCTCGTCGATGAGCAGGCAGCACTCCACCGAGTTCAGTTGTCTGCCCACCGCTTTGTTGAGGATGGCGGCACAGCGCTCGTAGAGGCCGGGCAGCTTGATGGGGTTGGCCACACCCCCAAACCCCTGTAGCCGCTCGCCGGCAGGGCGGACATCGCTCAAGTCCACCGTCACCTGAACCTCGCCGCCCAAGCTGGGATCCGCCGCCAGCTCCAGCAGCGCCTGGTAGGACTCCACCCAGCCCCGCCGGCTATCCCCCACCTGGATGTGCACCCGGGATCCCTGCCGCTGGATGCGGGTGTGCTCCTGCCGCTGCTCTCGGGGGGTGGCGCCGAGGGATCCCACCACCTGGACCTGCAGGCGGTTGAGGATGGGGGGCAAGCGGTTGATGAACTGGGGCTCCAGCACCGCCCCCGTGCCGCAGCCCATCATGGCCAGATCCATCATCAGGCCAAAAGAGCGCCAGTCCACCACGGTGGTGCTGGTGCAGTTGTAGGCGCCAGAGTAGTTTTCCGGCTTCTGGATCCAGTCGGTGCCCATCACCCACAGGGCCCGGCCCGAGATCAACGCCTTCAACTGCCGCTGCAGACGTTCCACCAGCTCCCGCTCCTGGGGAGTAAAACGCCCCAAGCGGGCAATGTCGGTCAGGGTGCGATCGCAGACGTCGCTCCAAGTCTCGCGGCTGCCATCCGGGCGCCGCCGACTGTAGGTGCGGTAGAACACTGGAGCGGCCGTCGGAGCTGTTGCTGGGAACTCGCCCAGGGATCCCGTCGCCTCGGCGAGACCAAGTCCCTGAATTTCCGGAGAATGTACTTCTTTGCTCTGAACCATAGCCACACCCCTCCTGCAAGGCTCCCCTGCTAAAGCTCCTTTGAGCGTCGGTTTGCAACCCCGCCGACCCGATGCCCAACCACGTTATCACAATCTTCAGGAGCCTGGTGTTGCAGGTAGTGTTGTGCTGGCAAGAGCTCCCAAAGATCCCCTAGGGATAGAGCCGGCCCGGTTATCTCTCCCGAGGTGTCTGCCGGAGGGAACGGAAGGCCAGGCAGAGGGGCTACAGTGGATGAAGAGGGATCCCGGGGAAGAGGGTCGCTTGCTCTCTCGAAAAGTCGCCCGCCTGGGCGCAAACTGTAGAAGGAGTTGGATGCCATGACCAGTCGCCTGCGCATCGGTAGCTTGTGGGGGATCCCCTTTTTCATCGACTACACCTGGTTTCCGGCGGCTCTGTTGCTGGTGCTCTCCTACGGCGTGGTGACGGCGCTGGGGCTGTTTCTCTCCTTGCTGGCCCATGAGCTGGCCCACAGCCTGGTGGCCCGCGCCTACGGAGTGAGGGTTAACTCCATTACCCTGTTTATTTTTGGGGGCATGGCAGCGATTGAGCGGGAAGTCCCCCGTCCCCTCGGCGCTTTTTGCGTGGCGGTGGCAGGTCCCCTCCTCAGCCTGGGCCTGTTCCTCATCTTCAGCCTGGCCCGGGCTTGGGCTGTGCCGGAGTCGATGCTGGCCTCAACCCTCACCAACTTGGCTGCCATCAACTTGACGATTGCCCTGTTTAATCTGCTGCCGGGACTGCCTCTGGATGGAGGGCAAATGCTCAAGGCGGCCATCTGGGGTTGGACAGGGGATCGCCAACAGGGCATGATCTGGGCGGCTCGGGCCGGACAATTTGTCGGCTTTGGCCTGTTGGGGCTAGGGTTGTTGGCGGTCTTTGCTGGCAGCCTGAATGGCCTCTGGCTGGGACTGATCGGACTGTTTATTTTGAACACCGCCCGCCGCTACAGCCAGTATGCCCAGCTCCAGCAGGTGTTGGCCCGCCTGAAGGCTGCCGATGTGATGACCCGCCAGTTTCGGGTGTTGGATGCCAACATGAGCCTGCGGGAGTTTGTGGATCGCTACCTGGTGCCCTCTTCCCTCAAGCCGGAAGCCCCAGCTCAGCCAGCAGAGATTTATTTCGCCGAGGAAGACGGCCGCTACCGCGGGTTGGTCAGGCCAGAACTGCTCAACGACATCGAGCGCAGCCAGTGGGATCGCCTCACCCTCAAGGCCATTCTCAAGCCGATGGAGCAACTGCAGGGGGTACGAGAGGAGACCCCCATCCCCCAGGTGATTCAGATGATGCGCCAGGCAGAACCGCGCCGCATTTTGGTCTTCACGCCCAGCGGTGCCATTGCCGGCTTGATCGATCGGGGCGATGTGGTGGCCATGGCTGCCCGGCAGTTGGGGGTTCTGCTGCCCCAAGAGGTGGTGCAACGGGTGCGAGACAGCCAAGAGTGGCCCCCTGGATTTCAGGTGGAGGACAATCTGGCCGGCGAGGGATCCCCCAGTCTCTCTTGGCAGGGATCCCCAGATCTGCACAACGAGCCTTAAATGCCAAGAAAAGTAGTCTCAAATGCTATTTCGCGGCGACCTTTTCCCTCTATAATTAAGAGTGTTCTCTATTAGTTAAGAATTTTGAATCGCGCTCCTCGTCTTTTGCCCGCCTACACCCACCGACTGAGCAATGGGCTAGGCGTCATCCTTCATCCCATCCCGATTGCCGATTCTGTTACTGTTGATGTCTGGGTACGGGCAGGTGCACGCCATGAGCTGCCGGAGTGCCTGGGCATCTCCCATTTTCTGGAACACATGGTGTTTAAGGGCAGCGAGCGTTTGGCCCCCGGTGAGTTGGACTGGGCCGTTGAAGGACGGGGGGGAGTTACCAATGCGGCCACCAGCCAAGACTACACCCACTACTACATTACGGTGGCCGCTGCCGACCTGGCCGATACCTTGCCTTACCTGGCAGAGGTGGTTTTGCGGGCCGGGATCCCGGAGCAGGAGTTTGAGCGGGAGCGGCAGGTGGTCCTGGAGGAAATTCGCCGCGCCGCCGACAACCCCGACTACACCGCCTATCAGCTTCTGATGGAGACCGCCTACGGGGAGCACCCTTATGGACGACCGGTGTTGGGCACGCCAGAAAGCCTGATGCAACTGACCCCTGAGCTGCTGCGCGCCTACCACCGCGGCTGGTATCGGCCTGAATCCATGACGGTGGTGGTGACGGGTGGCCTCGAACCTGAAAAGGCGCTGGCTTTGGTGGAGGAGCAGTTTGGTGGCTCTGCCGCCGGGCCGGCAGCGGTCAGCCCCCCCATTCCGCCGCAGCCTCGTCCCCAAGGGATCCTGCGCCGGGAGAGCACCCATGTCCGCTTGGAGCAAGCCCGCCTGAAATTGGCCTGGCCCACCGTCGGCATTGACGATTGGCAAGAGGCCTGCGGCTTGGAGATGTTGGCTTCTGTGCTGGGAGATGGCCGTACTTCGCGGCTGGTTCATCTGCTGCGGGAACAGCGGGGCTGGGTGAGGGCCATTGGCTGTTCTTCGCTGGTGCTGAAGGAGGGAGGGCTTTTTTGTATCAGTGCCCAACTGGAGCCGGAGGATGTGGCGCGGGTGGAGGCGACCATCCTGCACGAGATTGAAAAGTTACAGCAGGATGGCATCGGCCAAGCGGAGTTGGATCGCACCCGACGTATGCTCACCCATGAGTTCTTGTTCTCCGCCGAGTCTCCCAGTCAACTGGCGAGTATCTATGGCTACTACGAGACGCTGAGTGGGGTGCAACGCATTCAAGAGTACCTGGAGTTGTTGCAATCTTTTACCCCGGCTCAGCTCCGGGAACTGGCCCAGCAATACTTGTCTCCGGAAGCTCATGTGGTCACCCTTCTCAAGCCAACTGCTCTGGATCCGGCGGCAGTCTCGGAGCTGCAACTGGCTTGTCGTTGAGCGCTACCTCGACGCCCCAGACCCTTGATTTTCGGATTTTGGACGGGGATCCCTTGCCTGCATGAACGCTACCCTGTTTGCCACCCAACGTGGCCGTCTACAGCGCGTCCTTTTGGCCAATGGCCTCACGCTGTTGCTGGGCCAGAACCCAACGGTGGAGATCTTGGCGGCCCACTGCTTTTTCCGCGGCGGCAGCCGGTCAGAGCGACCGCAGCAGGCGGGGGTGAGCCACTTGACGGCGGCTGTCCTCACCAAAGGGACACATCGGCACAACTCTCAGGCCATTGCCGCTTGGGTGGAATCGCTGGGAGCCTCGCTGGGGGTGGACAGCTCTGCCGACTGTTTCGAGGTCAGCCTGCGCTGTGTGGCTGCGGATTTTCCTGAGCTGCTGGGGTTGCTGGCGGAGCTCCTGCGGGATCCCAGCTTTCCCGAGGCGGAGGTGGCGCGGGAGCGGGATTTGATGCTGCAGGCCATTCGCGCCCAACAGGAACGGCCCTTCAGCTTGGCTTTTGATCGGGTGCGGCAAGCCCTCTACGGGGATCACCCCTACGCCCTACCGGGGCTGGGACGGCTGGAGACGGTGGGATCCCTGACCCGCGAGGATTTGGTAGCCTATCATGCGGCCCACTGTCGTCCCGATGGAATGGTGATGGTGGTGATCGGCCCAGAGCCGCCGGAGCAGATGGCTGCCCAAGTGGAAGCTGCTTTGGGAGACTGGGTTGTTCCCGGCCCCTCTCCAAAAGACCTGGATCTTCCCCTACCCCCTCTGAGGGAGCCGCAACTGCTGAAGCTGCCCCAGCCCACCCAGCAGACGACCCTCTTGATCGGCTTTCGCGGATCCCCTGCGGCTTCTGCGGATTATCCAGCCCTGAAATTGCTGGCCACCTACCTGGGCAGCGGTCTGTCCAGCCGCCTGTTTGTGGAGCTGCGGGAGCGCTGCGGCCTGGCCTATGAGGTCTCGGCTTTTTTTGCCACCCGTCGGGATCCCGCTCCTTTTGGGGTTTATATGGGCACTGCGGCGGAGAACACCCAGGTAGCCCTGGAGCGCCTGCAGGCAGAAATCCACCGTCTGCAGGCCAATCCGCTCCCCCCAGAAGAGATAGAAATGGCCCAGCGCAAGCTATTGGGCCAATACGCCCTCAGCAAACAAACCAATGCCCAAGTGGCGCAACTGGCCGGCTGGTACGAGATTTTGGGCTTGGGCATGGAGTTCGACCAGCAGTACTTGCAAGAGGTCAGGCAGCTCACCCCAGAGCAGCTCCATCAAGCTGCGAAAACCTATCTGACCAACCCGGCCATTGCCCTGGTGGGGCCGGAAGCTGCCTTAGCAGAAGTTGAGCTGGTGTTTTGAATGAACTACCCCACCGCGCAGGCGGGTGGGGTTTCCCCATCCGCTTTACGGCGAGATTTTTGTCTCTTCCTCTGCCCCAGTTGCTTCATGGATCCCGTGTACCGGGTCTCTGAAGTAGAGCTGAAGCATCCAAGACTCACGAGGCGGGTTCCCAGCCCCGGTTGCTGATTAGTAGCAACGTTGTAGAAAACCATCACCGTTCCCCTGTCCCGCGGTATCGCAAACCCACAGGCAGAACAGACAT